>JAHISX010000083.1 GCA_018817915.1 Bacillota bacterium | reverse complement strand
CTTTGCATAGGTAGTTGATCTCCTTATATGTGATGTTCGCACATTCATTATAACACGGGATTAACTACTCTTTTTATTATCTTAAAGAGTATAAAAATATGAAGAAAAGTAGGTCAAAAAAATCAATTTTTGACACTACCAGCAAAAAAATGGAGGGTAAGAATGAAAAAAATGGTTATTGTTACAGATTCATGTTCCGATTTAACTCAAAATCAAGTTGAGCAAATGGGAATAAAGGTTATACCTTTAACTGTAGAGATTGATGGTGTAACATATGCACATTATCCAGACGAGAGAGAATTGAAAATTGATACTTTTTATCAATTTTTAAGAGATAAAAAAATAGCAAAGACTTCATTAGTTAATGTTGGTTCTTTCTTATCATTTTTTGAACCAATGCTCAAAGATGGCTATGACATACTTTATATAGGTTTTTCATCGGCATTAAGTGGAACTTTACAGTCAGCTAGAGTTGCGAGTGAAGAATTGAAAGATCAATATCCAAATGAACGCATTGTTATTCTTGATTCTTTATGTGCATCCATGGGACAAGGTTTGCTGCTTTGGAATGCTTGGAAGCTTAAAGAAAGCGGAAAATCCATTGATGAAATTGCAACATGGGTTGAAGCAAATAAACTCAATTTAGTGCATTTATTTACTGTTGATGATTTAGGTACACTTAAAAGAGGTGGAAGATTAAGTGATACTCAAGCTTTTTTAGGAGCTTTACTTAAAATAAAACCGATTTTACATGTAGATGATATGGGAAGACTAGTTCCTTTGAAAAAAGCTAGAGGTAGAGCATTTTCATTGGAATCAATGGTTGAATTGATGAAAGATCGTATTACAGAACCTGAAAAGCAAACTATCTTTATATCACATGGTGATTGTCTAGATGAAGCAAAAGAAGTTGGCCAAATGATACAAGATAGATATCACGTAAGTGAAATCATTTATAATCATATAGGACCAATTATTGGAGCACATTCAGGACCAGGTACGATAGCAATCTTCTTTATGGGTTCATATCGATAGAATATGATTGAAATTAAAAAATTGGATCCAAGCTTAATTGTCGATTTTATCGATTTTATTGAGGGTATGGACTACCAGCACGCTCCACATTGGAAAACTTGTTATTGTCATTATTATCACAATAATATGCCAATCGAAGATTGGATAAAAAGAAATGGTGTAGATAACAAAATCGCTTCAACACAAGCAATTTATGATGGACAAATGACTGGATTTCTCATTTATAATGATAATCGATGTATGGGATGGCTTAACGCAAATGACTCCAAGTATTATCCTAGATTGAAAGAGATTTTGACTCCATATATTAAGGGAGACAAAATTGCAGTCACCATTTGTTTTATTATTCATCCAGATTTTAGAGGGCAAGGTATAGCTAGAAAGTTGCTTGCTCATGCAGTTTCATATTTCAGAAAACAAGGTTTTGATGGTATGTTAGCTTTACCAACAAATGTATGGTCAAATAGTGAATTAAGATATCGAGGAACAACTCACATGTATTTAGAAAATGACTACGTTTGTCTAGAACAAACAGAAAATTTCTCCATCATGTATAAATCATTTAAAAAAGAGGTTTCAGCTTGATCGCTGAAACCTTTATTTTTAGTATGCTGCTATAGTGCCATCTGCTCTTTTTTCTGTTCCACCAGCATAAACACCTGTCTTAGGATTCTTCATAATGATTTGACCACGTCCAAAACTACCCAGATTGGGCTCAACCTTGATGAGATGACCTTTACCTATCAAGCCTTTAACGATGCGTTTTGGTACATCTGGTTCAACTGTGACATGATTGCCTTCCATCCATTGCCATCTTGGCGCATCTAAAGCTGACTGTGGATTCATTTTAAAATCGATTAAATTCATGATGACTTGCATATGACCTTGAGGTTGCATGAAACCACCCATCACGCCAAATGGTCCTATCGGTATGTCACCTTTAGTCAAAAATCCGGGGATAATTGTATGATAAGGTTTTTTATTAGGTGCTAAACAATTGTCTTTTGATTCATCTAAACTAAAGTTGTGACCTCTATTATGAAGTGCAATTCCTGTTTCAGGAACAACTAAACCTGAACCGAATCCCATATAATTACTTTGAATCATAGAAACCATATTACCTTCAGCATCAGCAGTAGCAAGATAAACAGTTCCACTTGCATTCAGTTTACCAAAAGTTCTGATTTCAGCTTCTTTTCTAATCAGTCTTGATCTTGATTTGGCATAATCTTTAGAAAGTAAATCACTTGTAGAAATTTTCATCGATTTCGGATCACTAATGTACTCAAGACCATCTGCAAAAGCAAGCTTCATTGCTTCTATCTGTTTATGATAAACATCAAGTTTTTCTTTTTCTTTAAAATTAAAATCCTCAATAATGTTTAAAGCCATTAAAGCGACTAATCCTTGTCCATTTGGAGGTATTTCCCAAACATTATAACCTTTATAAGAAATATTGATTGGATCAACCCATGAAGGCTTAAAACTCTCCAAATCACTTTTTCTAATATAACCATCATACTTTTTAGAAAAAGCATCAATTTGATCAGCTAATTTTCCATGATAAAATGTATTACCGTTGGTTTTCGCAATATCTTCTAAGGTTTTAGCATGGTCTTTTAGAAACCATATATCACCTTCATTAGGAGCTTTATGATCTTTTAAAAATGTATCAAACCAAGATCCATACATTTCATCTTTTAAGAGCTTATCATAGATGTGATGAGCGGATTGCCAGTAGTATGCAACAGTAGGAGATACTGTAAAACCATTCTTTGCATAATCGATTGCAGGTTGCAAGACTTCAGCAAAAGGTAGTTTTCCATATTGCTTAGACATTTCGACCCATCCTGCGACTGCCCCAGGTACAGTTACAGGTGTGAAACCAAATTTAGGTATCTCATCAATACCTTGATCTTTTAATACCTTGATAGAGATTGAACTAGGGGCAGGACCACTACTATTGAGCCCGTGAAGTTGATTGCTATGCCATATCAGAGCAAAATTATCTCCTCCAATACCATTTGATGTAGGTTCAACAACAGTTAATGTTGCAGCAACTGCTATAGCAGCATCCACAGCATTACCACCTTTTTTTAAAATGTCTAAACCTGCTTGTGCAGCTAAAGGTTGAGATGTAGCAACCATTCCATTTTTAGCATAAACAACTGTTCTTTTAGATGTATAAGGATATTTTGTATTCATTGGATGCTCCTTAGTTTATTATTCAATACTATCTTACCTTATAAAACAAAAAAAGTAAAAAAGACAGATGAATTATCTGTCTTTAATGTCATTTTTAGGATATTTAAAAAATCTAAAGGTGAAAACAATAAGTGCAGTGATGATGGATAAGAAAATGAGCATGAGTCCTAAAATTACATAACCTAGGTCATCCCAACTTCCTTGGCTGGCTGAAACTTGAGTATATCCTAGTAAAAGGAATCCTAATCCAAGAATTGATGCAGATGGAACATAATATATTTTACGTTTATCAAGTAAGTATTTGATGAGCCATAAAACAAGCAAAAAACAAACAATCATGGCAACAAAGAGTGGTATATTCATAGTTAGTCTCCTTATGTCTATGATTATAGGCCTTTTACTTTGAAAGTCAAACAAAACGATGTACAATAAATTTATGCTTTAAAACAACTGTTTAAATCGTTTATGGTATAATTTTTCTAAAGAAAGAAGTGGTTTCATGAAGAAGTTAAAATACAATTTGGAGTCTAGTGAAGTTAAGTATTTGTTAGAGAAAGATCCCAGCTTATTTAATTTATTTCATAGAAAAGATGAAATCATTGTCAGTATCGATGATGATTATTTTGTTTCGCTCGTTGGGACCATCGTTGCTCAGCAACTTTCTACTAAAGTAGTACAAGTTATCTTTAAACGATTAGAAGTACTATTTAATCATGAGATTACAGCAAAAAAAATCATGGAAATAGCAGATGAAGATTTAAAAAGTATTGGATTATCCTATCAGAAGATTAAATATCTTAAATCACTTTCTGAATGCTATCTAGAAAAAATCATTGATTTCTCACATCTAGATGATATGACTGATGAAGAAATCATCAATATGCTTGTTAGGATCAAAGGGATTGGCATATGGAGTGCTCAGATGTTTTTGATGTTTTCACTTGGAAGAGAAGATGTCTTTTCTGTCTTAGACTTAGGACTTAGAAATGCTGCAAAAAAAATTTACAATCAACCAGAACTCACCAATGAACAAATTGAATTGATGAGCCAAAATTGGAAACCATATCGATCTGTCGTGTCACATTATTTATGGCATGCATGGGATAGCGAATAAAAAGGAGAAAAAAATGAATATCAAATTAATTGGATTAGGTAAAATGGGAGCAAACATAGCTTTAAATTTAAAGGATCATCATCATATAGTGACAGGATATGATATCAATGAAGAGACTAGAAAACAATTGAATTCATCAGGAATAGTTACAACTGCTTCATTTTCTGAACTTTTAAAAAGAGAGAATGATGAAGCACTCGTTGTCTTATTGTTTATTCCAAATCAAATTGTAGATAAAGTCATTGATCAAATTGAATCCCATTTACAAGTTGGTGATATTGTGATAGATGGTGGTAATTCAAACTTCAACATCTCAATCAAGCGTTATCAACATTTAAAAGGTAAGGGTATTGAATTTATTGATATGGGCACAAGTGGTGGTATAGAAGGAGCTAGACATGGTGCTTGCACCATGGTTGGTGGAACCAAAGAAGTTGTAGAAAGTATTGAACAATTATTTATTGATCTATCTGTTAAAGATGGATATACCTATACTGGTAAACCTGGGTCTGGTCACTTCGTTAAGATGGTGCATAATGGTATTGAATATGGCATGATGCAAGCAATTGGAGAAGGATTTGATATGCTACAAGCATCACCTTATGAATTGGATTATGAAAAAATATCTTCGATGTGGAATCATGGTTCTATCATCGAATCAGCTTTGATGGGTTATATTCATCAAGCATTTCAAAATGATCCGATGCTAACAGGCATCGAAGGTAGAATCGATGACTCAGGTGAAGGCATGTGGATGATTGAAGAAGCTTTGAAATATAAGATTTCTTTACCAGTCATTACACAAGCATTATTTACGAGATATAAATCAAAAGATGATCATTTATTTGGAGAAAAGGTAGTTGCTGCAATGAGAAAAGAATTTGGTGGTCATTCAGTGTATAAGAAGTCATGAAAGATCTCATCATTGTTATTTTTGGATCGACAGGGGATTTAACATCTAGAAAACTTCTTCCTGCAATTTCAAGATTATATAAGAAAAATCAATTAACAAAAGCAACCAAAGTCATTGCATTGGGCAGAAAAGATTTTACAACAGAACAATATTTAGAATATATGAGTGGACAAGCGAGTAAGCAACTGGATATAAAAACTTTATCTAAACTTGTTTTATATCATCAAATGGAAATTACTAATCTTGATGCTTATCAAAGTCTAATTGAATTAATTAACAAAGAAAAAAATGAACAAACAAGAGAATTATATTATCTAGCTATTGGACCAGAATTATTCCCTGATGTCAGCAATCATATGAGTATCTCAGGATTGGTTTCAATTGGGAATTTGAATCAATCCATTATCTTTGAAAAGCCTTTTGGTCACGATTTATTTAGTGCCAAAGAAATCAATCAAATGCTATGGAATTATTTTGATGAGAAACAAATCTATCGCATCGATCATTATCTTGGAAAAGAGATGATACAAAATATCATGATGGTTCGCTTCGCTAATCGAATATTTGAAGAAATTTGGCATAACAGAACCATTAAGAATGTTAAGATTATTGTGAAGGAAACCGAAGGTATCTTAGGCAGAGCTGGATATTATGATCAATCTGGTGCCCTAAGGGATATGGTACAAAGTCATCTTTTGCAGATGCTTTCTTTAATTGCTATGGAAGTTCCACTAACTTACTTCAGTGATGATGTCAAAGATGAAAAGATAAAAGTTATGTCACATTTACATTTTGATCATAACTCACTCATTTTAGGTCAATATGATGGTTATTTAGAAGAAAAAAATATACCTAAGGATTCCCAAACAGAAACTTTTGTATTCTTTAAAGCATATGTGAATACACCAAGATTTAAAGGTGTTCCTTTTTACTTAATGTCTGGTAAGAAGTTAGACCAAAAAGAATCTCTAATTATCGTTGAATTTGAAGAAACAAGTGAACAAAGAAAATGGGATCTTCCCCTATCTACAAATAAACTATATATTAAGATTGCTCCAACTGATGGTGTTGGTCTTGTCTTAAATAGCAAAGTTCCTGGATTAACAGGTGACGTAGAACCTGTTGAACTAGAATATTGTATTGCTTGTCATGCCTTTGGCAATATGACAGAAGCATACGAGAAGCTCATCATTGATATTGTTGGTCACCATAAGACTTTATTTACAAGATGGGATGAAATTGAATTATCTTGGCATTTTATTGATCATATCAAAAAATATCAAACAGCACCGATCATATACAATGATTATGAAGAATTAAAGAAAATGATTAAGGATTTAACCCATGAGGAAATGAAATGAAAATTTATGATGTCTCAATGACAATATCAGAAGATATGCAAGTTTATAAGAATTTAGAAGAAAAGAAACCAAACATTCGAGTGGTTGCTGATTTTTCAAATGCTTCTTATCATGAGACTGAGATTCAAATGAATTTACATACTGGAACTCATATGGATTTTCCCCTTCATATGATAAAAGATGGTAAGACATCTGATACACTAGATTTATCAAAACTTATTCGAAAAGTTAAAGTCATAGATATGACAAAAGTCATAGATTGTATCAAAGATACAGATTTACTGGACTTAGATATCAAACCTAATGATTTTCTACTTTTTAAAACAATCAATAGTTATGATGAGAAGTTTATGCCTAACTTCATATATATTGCTGAATCAGCAAGTAACTATTTAGCTTCTAAACAAATAGCTGGTGTTGGTGTAGATGGATTAGGTGTAGAAAGAAATCAAAAAGAGCATCCTACACATAAGAATCTCATGAGTCGAGATATGATCATTATTGAAGGATTGAGATTAAAAGAAGTCAATCAAGGAATGTATTTTATGTATGCACTACCAATTAAAATTAGAAATTCAGACGCATTACCATTAAGTATCATCTTAATTGAGGAACCTTATGAAAATAACCAAAGCAACACTTAATGATCTTGATCAAATTTGGGAGTTAAGATTAGAAACAACCGAACTACTCAAACAAAGAGGTATAGATCAATGGCAATATATGGATCCATCAATAGAAACCTTTAAAAATGATATTCTTAAAGGGGAATTTTATGTTGCTCAAGATATAAATGGTAACATTTTAGGAATGATGTCTGTTAAGACAGGAATAGAACCCACATATGATACGATATTTGAGGGTAAGTGGCGATTGGATGCGCCATACCTTACCATTCACCGTCTAGCGGTAAAAAGAGCTCTACTGGGTTCAAATACTGCTCAATTATTAATGGATTATGCAGACCAGATCGCTTTAGATACAAAAACACCTTACATACGAATCGATACACATGAAAAGAATAAATACGCCATTCGATTATTTGAAAATAATGGATATCAATATTGCGGGTGGATTTTGTTAGTTCAGAAAAATGGTGATTTGAAACGATTAGCATTTGATAAGGAGGTAAACATTGAAAATATATTATGATAATTACTTTAAGGATAAATATGCATCTCAGATGATTAAAAGATTTCCAGAAATTGAATTTGTGAATCAGGTTGAATTGAGCTATGATGCAGAAGCTATACTTGCTATGCCTGGTTTCTTAGTTCCAAAAAATCTAGATTTATATCTCAACCTCAAGTGGGTTCAAGTGTTAACTGCAGGTTATGATACTTTAGATTTAGACTATTTTAAAAGTCGAAAGATTATACTAACGAATGCTAAGGATGTATTTTCGATTCAGATTGCAGAAGATGTTTTCTCTAAAATTCTTTACTTTAATCGCACGACGAAATTACATTTAGAACATATGGCAAAAGGTGAGTGGAAATATGAGCCAGTACATTACGAGATCGCTCAATCAACAGTTGGTATTTTAGGCACAGGATCGATTGGGCTAGAAATTGCAAAACGCATGAAAGCTTTTGATGCGAAAGTGATTGGTTATAAAAGATCTCTAGTTAAACTACCGTATTTTGATGAGATATATCATACAGACGAAGGCTTAAAACAACTTTATGAAACAAGCGATTATATCATTGTTAGCCTACCTTTAAATTCTAAAACATTTCATATGATTGACGAAACTTCTTTTAAATTAATGAAAGAAAGTGCAATCTTCATTAATATAGCTCGTGGAGATATCGTCGATCAAAAAGCGCTCATCCATGCACTTGAAAATCACTTAATTAGAGGAGCTGGGCTTGATGTTATGTCTCCAGAGCCCTTGCCTAAAAATCATGTATTGTGGTCAATGGACAATGTTTTTATTACACCACACAATGCGAGTTCTAGCCCTCATGTCAATCAAAGATTGATAGATGCAACAATAGATTCAATATCAAGATACATAAACAATCAAGTATTCGATAATAGAGTTGTTTAATCTCTTAGACCTCAGCATATAAGCTAGGGTCTTTTTTTTAATAAACCGCTTACATCTTTTAATTGTATTGACAAGAAAATAATATGTGATAGAATAGACACAGGTATATTATTTGATATTCAAAACATTTAGTATATGCTATAGAAGGGAGTGTTGCTTTATTCAAAAGGGATAGGTATCAAAAAACCCTAGTATTTATGAAGGGTTTCATTGATATTGATCTGGGATTTACACATCTTAAGATTATGAGACGAACACAAAGAACTACAGTCAACCAAACATAAACTTTTGATGACTTAAAGATTCAAAAAAATACATGTAAAGTGAAACGGATAATATGACAATAAAAGAAATTCAGGGGATCATTAAAGATTTCGAGACGTCAACACTGATGACACTTGAACTCGAAATGGACGGATTTAAATTAAGATTATCAAAGAATAAAAATGATGAAGTCATAGTAAAGGAAGATTATAAAGAACAACAACAAACTCAAACTATAGAACAAAAACACAATCATACAATGATAAAATCACCACTCGTAGGTACTTTTTATGCTGCTTCAACACCTAATGGTAAACCATACATTGAAGTTGGACAAAAAGTGAAAAAAGGTCAAGTTGTGTGTATCATCGAGGCGATGAAAATTATGAATGAGATCACATCACCATTTAATGGTGTCGTTAAAGAGATCTATGCACATAATGGCGATGTCGTCGGCTTTGATCATAACTTAATTCGAGTTGGTGAGTCGAATGAAAAATAAAATTTTAATCGCTAACCGTGGTGAAATTGCTGTTCGTATTATTAGAGCTGCAAAAGAACTAGGATATGAAACGGTTGCTGTTTATTCAGTTGCTGATCAACAAAGCTTACACGTTAAGCTTGCTGACGAAGCAGTATGTATCGGTGGGAACAAGAGCAAAGAGAGTTATTTAAATATGAATAACATCTTGAGTGCTGCGATTTCTACTGGATGCAACGCAATCCATCCAGGTTATGGTTTTTTAGCAGAAAATAGTGAGTTTGTTGAAATGGTAGAAAGATGCAATATTGCATTTATTGGACCTAGTTCTAAATCAATTTCCTTAATAGGTGATAAGTCTGCAGCAAGAAGTCTTGCTAAAGCAAATGGTATTCCAATTGTTGAAGGTAGTGACGGTGTAATCAGCGATGCCCAAGAGGGCTTAAAAATAGCTAAAAAAATTGGATATCCGGTTATGATTAAAGCTTCTAGTGGAGGCGGTGGTCGTGGTATCAGTATTGTACGCTCAGATGAAGAATTCTTGAGTGCTTTTGAACGTACAGCCATGGAAGCTGAAACATCTTTTGGTGATGCATCATTATATATCGAAAGATTTATTGAGTCACCAAAACATATAGAAATTCAAATTATTGCTGATGCTAAAGGGAATTATGTACATATGTTTGAGCGCGATTGCTCAATGCAACGTCGTAATCAAAAAATGATTGAAGAAGCACCTTCTACAATCTTAAATGAGTTACTCAGAAGAAAGATTGGGATGGCAGCAATCAAATTAGCCAAAGCAATTCATTATGTGAATGCAGGAACACTTGAGTTTTTAGTTGATTCCAAAGGGAGTTTCTATTTTATAGAAATGAATACGAGAATCCAAGTAGAACATCCTGTGACAGAAGCGATTACGGGTCTAGATATTGTAAAAGAACAAATTAAGATTGCTTATGGTAAAGAATTATCATTTAAACAAAGAGATGTTAAAGTGAATGGTCATGCGATTGAATGTAGAATTAATGCAGAAGATGCGATGCACGGATTTATGCCAACCCCAGGGAAGATTACAAATATTTTATTTCCAGGTGGTATGGGTGTGAGAATAGATACACATATTTACCCAGGCTATGAAGTTCCTCCTTTTTATGATTCCTTACTCGCTAAACTGATTGTACATGCACCAACGAGAAGAGAAGCCATTAAAAAAATGCGGATAGCACTTGAACAATTTGTGATTGAAGGCATTTCTACTAACATCGAATACCAATATCTGATCATGCATAACCCTGATTTTATCAAGGGTCAGTATGATACTGGATTTATTGCGCGCTTCAATACGTTAGTGGAGGCCGAAAACAATGAATGATTTTTTAAATGAACGTAAACATAAATTAGAAGATTTCAAAAAGAATATAAGAAAAAAACAAACAAATTACGAACCTATCGACATTCCCGATGGTCTTTTTGTCAAGTGCGACCAATGTGGCGCAGCAATCTATGAGAAGACATTGGAAGCAAATCACTCTATCTGTCCATATTGCGAATATCACTTTCGCATGGGTGCACTTAAGAGATTATCTTTGACGATAGATCAAGGTAGTTTTGTTGAGATCAATGCTCATATCCAATCTACAAACCCTTTAAATATGGAAGACTATCAAGATAAGCTTGAAAAAGGTAAAAAGCTTTCTGGCCTCAATGAAGCTTTTTTGAGTGGTGAAGCGACACTTGTGGGGATTCCAATTGCTATTGGTATCTTAGACAGCAATTTTATGATGGGCAGCATGGGTTCAGCAGTTGGCGAAAAGGTTACTAGACTCATTGAGTATGCAACTGAAAAGAAATTGCCATTAATCATATTTTCTGCATCTGGTGGTGCACGTATGCAAGAAGGCATTTTATCTTTGATGCAAATGGCGAAGACAAGTGCTGCATTAGAGTATTTTGATAAAAAGGGATTACTTTATATTAGCGTTTTAACAAATCCAACAACTGGTGGAGTAGCAGCAAGTTTTGCTTCTTTAGGTGATATCAATATTGCTGAAAAATCATCGTTGATTGGTTTTGCTGGAGCAAGAGTTATTAAACAAACAATTAGACAAGAACTTCCTGAAGGATTTCAAACAGATACTTTTCAATTAGACCATGGTCAAGTTGATTTAGTTATTCATCGTAAAGACATGAGGAAGACATTATACAAATTACTTCAACTCCATCAAGGAAAGAAGGTTGAAGTATGAGTGATATCAATGTAGCTTGGGAAAAAGTAAAACTTGCTCGTCATCCAAAAAGACCAACAGCAAGTTATTTAATTAAAGAACTATTTCCTGATTTCATCGAACTTCATGGTGATCGTGGTTTTGCTGATGATGAAGCGATAACTGCGGGGTTAGGAACTTTTAATAGTATTCCTATGACAATCATAGCTGAAGAAAAAGGAAAAACAACAGAAGAAAAGATTAAACATAATTTTGGTATGCCTCATCCTGAAGGATACAGAAAAGCGATTCGATTGATGAAGCAAGCTGAAAAGTTTAAAAGACCTATTTTATGTATCATCGATACTCCAGGTGCGTATCCTGGTATTGGTGCTGAAGAACGTGGTCAAGCTCAAGCGATTGCTTATAACCTAAAAACAATGATGGGTCTTAAGACACCTATCATGGTTGTAGTCTTAAGTGAAGGTGGTTCCGGAGGAGCTTTAGCAATTGGTGTTGGTGATCACATTTTTATGTTTGAAAATAGCATTTATGCTATATTGTCACCTGAAGGATATGCATCAATTATCTATAAAGATAGTGCACAAGCAGATCATGCAGCAAGTATTATGAAATTGACTGCAGAAGATCTAAAAGGTTTTGGTGTGATTGATACCATCATTTCTGAAGGTGAAGGACTACATATAAATCCAGACTTTGGAATCCAGTCTTTTAAGACTGAGCTTGCAAAAACATTAAAAAAATTAATGACATTAAGTGAAAATAAACTATTGACGCAACGCTATCAGAAATTTAGAAAAATGGGTGTGTTCGTTGAACAAGGAGAATCTAATGAAACAGAATCAACCGAAAATTAAAGTTATTTCAAGTGGAAAATATATACCTGAAACACTCATAACGAATGAAGATTTAGAAAAATTAGTAGAAACATCAAATGAATGGATTATGACAAGAACAGGTATTCAAACAAGACATAAAGCAGTTAATGAATTGACAAGTGATATGGCATATAAAGCAGCGCTTAATGCTATTGAACGCGTGAATTATGATAAGAATAAAATTGATTTAATCATTATGGCAACCATTACTGGTGACCAAATGACACCATCAACTTCTAATTTTGTTCAAGCTAAGCTAGGACTAGAACATCATGTCATGAGTTTTGATATCAATGCCGCATGCACAGGATTTGTTTATGGATTAGAAGTAGCTTCAGCATTACTTCAAACAAAAAGATTTAGATCAGCACTCATCATTGGTGGTGAAACACTAACTAAAATTATCGATTATACCGATAGAAATACTTGTGTTCTATTTGGAGATGGTGCGGGAGCAATGATCATTGAACCTTCTGATGATCCTCATGATACAGCATATTTCTTTAATGCTGCTAAAGGTGATCTTAATGACACATTAACAGTTAAGAAATTCATTCAAATGGATGGCAAAAAGGTTTATCAATTTGCTGTTGGAGCGATGGAAGGGGCTATTGTCAAGATATTAAATGAAAGTCATTTAAAGATTGAAGACATCGATATGGTCATTCCACATCAAGCCAATGAACGCATCATTCAATCAGTTTCTAAATCAACTGGTATTCCAATCGAGAAATTTATGCTAAACTTAAGTGAGTATGGTAATACATCAGCTGCAAGTATTCCCATCACGATATCAGAGTACTTTGATCGGAAAGACGTGAAAGGCAAGAAGATTCTACTTGTTGGTTTTGGCGGCGGATTCACATGGGGAAGTTCAATTTTGCAATTATAGGAGGGTACAATGAAAAATGTTAATGAATTATTCAAAACTAAATATCCAATCATCCAAGGTGGTATGGCTAATATTGCAACTGCAGAACTTGCTTCAGCTGTTTCTAATGCTGGAGGCTTAGGTTTAATCGGCGCTGGAGGCTACGATGCCAACTGGGTACGTACAGAAATTAGAAAATGCCAAGCATTAACTGATAAACCATTTGGTGTCAATATCATGTTAATGAGCCCTCATGCACCGGAAATTGCTAAAGTAGTAGTTGAAGAGGGTGTTAAAGTCGTAACTACTGGCGCAGGCAGTCCTGGTATTTACATGGAATCATGGAAAAAAGCAGGTATTATTGTTGTGCCTGTCGTCCCTTCTGTAGCTTTAGCTATTAGAATGGAAAGACAAGGAGCTGACGCAGTTGTTGCTGAAGGCACTGAATCAGGTGGACATATTGGTGAATCAACAACCATGGCATTAATTCCTCAAATGGCAGATGCTTTAAAGATTCCTGTCATTGCTGCAGGTGGTATTGCTGACAAACGTGGTGTTTTAGCTGTTTTTGCTTTAGGTGCTAAAGGTGTTCAAGTAGGAACAGTGCTCTTAGCAACTAAAGAATGTCCAATTCATGAAAATTATAAGCAAAAAGTCATCAAAGCAAAAGATACGGATACAGTTGTAACTGGACGTGGTTCGGGTGCACCAGTTAGAGTACTTAAAAATAAGATGGCTGTTGAATATTTAAGCATGAGCACACAAGGTGTGCCTTTAGAAGAATTAGAAAAATTAACTTTAGGCTCTTTACGTCGTGCAGTCTTTGATGGTGATTTAGATCGTGGATCATTTATGGCTGGCCAAATTTCTGGACTTGTTAAAGAAGTTAAGACAGTTAAAGAAGTATTTGAAACCATGTTCGACGATGTCAATAACTATAAAGAAAAATTGGAAGTTATGTAAATGAATAAGTTAGCACTTGTTTTTGCAGGACAAGGTAGCCAATATGCAGGGATGGGACTCGATTTCGTTGATGCATATCCTTTCCTTTTAGAAAAAGAAAAAGAAGCATCAAAGATTTTAGGATATGATGTTAGAGATGTTTTATTATCTTCAGATGGAAAAATCAATGAAACAGAATATACACAACCTCTTGTTTTATTATCTACAATCTATGCATATGATATATTTTGTACACTAAATGCTCAAGTTGCATCTGTTGCAGGATTCAGTCTTGGCGAATATTCTGCATTTTATGCTTCTGAAGTCTTTGACTTTAATCAAATAATGCATTTGATCGCTAAGCGTTCAAGCTTGATGAAAGATTGTACAATCAAACATCCAGGCAAAATGGCGGCAATCCTTGGATTATCTAGTCAAGAAGTTGATCGGATATGTTTGGAATCTAGCAAGGAAGGTATCGTCGTATCAGCAAATTATAATTCACCCATTCAAGTTGTTATATCTGGTGAAGAAAATGCTGTTAGTCATGCTTGTGAGTTAGCTAAACAAAGAGGCGCTAAAAGAGCGATGGTCTTAAATGTAAGTGGTGCGTTTCACTCTCCACTGATGAAAGAGGCTGGAGATGGATTAGCATCTTATTTAAAAGATATGTCATATCAAGCTGCTCAATTTCCTATTTATATGAATACAACTGCAAAACCACTGATAGAAAAAAATTTATTTTCAGAAATGGAAAAACAGATACAATCATCAGTATATTTCGAACAAACCATTAAACAGATGGTTCGAGATGGCATCACACATATTGTAGAAATTGGGCCAGGTACAGTTTTATCTGGATTAATTAAAAAGATTAATATAGACATTGAAGTTACTCAGTTAGGGAAAATGAATGATTTAGATTATTTGAAAGGATGGCTGGAAACATATGGATTTAACAAATAAAGTTGCACTTATTACAGGTGGAGCATCCGGTATCGGTAGATTCATTACACTTGAATTAGCTAAAAGAGGGGTTAAGGTTGTTCTTAATTACAATCGGAGTGCTGAAGCAGCAGTTTCTTTAATTCATGAAATTGAGGCATTTGGTGGTCATGCATTTGCTATTCAAGCTGATGTTTCTAATTATCAAGATGCTGAAAAATTGGTAATCAAGACGATTGAGCAATTTGGAACAATCAATATTGTCGTTAACAACGCAGGTATTACAGATGATGCACTCTTGCTTCGTATGCAAGAAAACCAATTTGATCGTGTTATAGACACGAATCTTAAAGGTGTTTGGAATGTCTGTAAACATGCAGCTAAACCTTTAATGAAATCTGGTTATGGAAGAATCATTAATATTTCTTCAGTTTCTGGTGTCATGGGCAATGCGGGGCAGTCTAATTATAGTGCTGCAAAAGCTGGTGTTATCGGGTTAACGAAATCATTAGCACGAGAATTTGCATCAAGAGCAGTAACAGTCAATGCGATTGCACCAGGTTTTATCGAAACAGAGATGACAAAGAAACTATCTGCTGAAGTGACTGAAGTATGGAAGAACCAAATTCCACTCAAACGTTTCGGTCAAGCACAAGAAGTAGCTTATGCAGTTGCATTTCTTGCAAGTGAAGAAGCAGCATATATAACAGGTCACACCCTTGAGGTTGATGGCGGATTGGTAATGTAGGTGGACATATGAAAAGAAGAGTCGTCGTTACAGGTATGGGACTTGTGAGTCCTGTAGGAAATACAGTTGAAGAATCCTTTAATAATCTTGTTGCTGGAAAAAACGGCATCGATTTTATTACTTTTTATGATGTAACAGATTGGAAAGTCAAAATTGCTGGTGAAGTAAAAAATCTAAATTTTGAAGATTTTCTTGATAAAAAAGAAGTCAAAAGAAATGATCGTGTTGCTAATTTAGCATTAGTTGCTGCTGGCGAAGCATACGCGCAAGCCTTACTAG
This sequence comes from Bacillota bacterium, assembly GCA_018817915.1. Taxonomy (GTDB): domain Bacteria; phylum Bacillota_I; class Bacilli_A; order Acholeplasmatales; family Acholeplasmataceae; genus Peloplasma. Next base: position 16,063 of record JAHISX010000083.1, on the reverse strand, counting down.
AAGGTGTTGAAATCAATCGCAAACGCTTTGGAACATTTATTGGAAGTGGTATTGGTGGTTTAACAACAATCTTTGAAGAAGTTAAAACAAGTGTTACAAGAGGACAAGATAGAATTTCACCATTCTTTATTCCCAACTCAATCATCAATCTAATTGGTGCAAAAGTAGGTATTAAGTATCAAGCCTATGGTCCTAATCTAGCACAAGTCTCCGCATGTTCTGCAGCAACCAATTCTATTGGTGAAGCTTTTAGATATATTAGAGACGGTTATTTGGAAATCGCATTAGCTGGTGGTGCTGAAGCACCTATCAATGATATTGGAGTTGGTGGATTTTCGAGTTTAAAAGCTTTGAATTTTTCTAATGATCCCGAAGTTGCTTCTGTTCCATTTGATTCTAGAAGATCTGGATTTGTCATTGCTGAAGGCGCTGGTATTTTAGTTCTAGAAGAATATGAACATGCAAAAAATAGAAATGCTCCAATTTTAGCTGAAATGGTTGGCTATGGAACAACAAGTGATGCATTCCATATGACATCTCCAGATAATTCAGCAAAAGGTATTGAAGAATGCTTACGTATTGCATTAGAAGATGCTAAAATTAAGCCTGAACAAATGGGATACATCAATGCCCATGGTACATCAACGATATTAAATGATAAGCTAGAAACTTTAGGCATCAAAAAAGCATTTGGCGATGCTGCTTATGGTATTAACATTAGCTCAACGAAGTCAATGACTGGTCATGCACTAGGTGCAGCAGGAGCGATTGAAACAATTACTGTAATCAAATCATTACAAACAGGACTTATTCCTCCAACGATTCATTTAGATCAACCAGATCCTGAATGTGATTTAAATTATACTCCACACACTTTTGTCAAACGAGACCTCGAATACGCAATGAATATCAATATTGGGTTTGGAGGACAAAACGCTGCAATTATCTTTAAGAAGGTGAATGAAAATGAATAAAGAAGAAATCAAACAAATCATCCCTCATAGAGACCCTTTTCTATTTTTAGATGAAATTCATGAACTAGAAAGTTTACACCATGCAATTGGTATTAAATATGTAGAAGCAGATGACTACTATTTCAAAGGTCACTTCCCTGGTAAACCAGTGATGCCCGGTGTCCTTATTATTGAGTCACTCGCACAAGTAGGTGCAGTTATTTTACTATCTCATCCAGATCATAAAGGCAAAATTGTCTATTTTACAGGCATTAAGAACGCTAAATTTAGAAGAAGTGTCGTTCCTGGCGACAAACTCGTTTTAGAATGTACACTTACAAAGCTTAGATCAACATTTGGATTTGGTGCTGCTAAAGCATATGTTGATGGTAATCTTGTTTGTGAAGCTGAAATTGCTTTTGCTATTGGAACACAATGATTTCATATACATTGCTTGAGTTCGAAGAACTCGTATCAACAAGCGATTTTCTCAAGGAAAATCAAGCATATTTCCCACATATGACCATTGTTAAAGCCAATCATCAAACGCAAGGCAGAGGACAATTCGATCGTAAATGGGAATCTAAGCCGCAAGAAAACTTGCTATTTTCTATTTTACTCAAGCAAATGAACGTTTCTAGGATGTTTGAAATTAAAAGATGGGTTGTTTCAACTATCATCAGCCATTTACAAAAGAAGAATATTGAAGTCTATTTTAAAGAACCAAATGATCTTTATGTTGATCAACAAAAATTATGTGGTATTTTGATTGAGACACAGTCATCATCCAATATATTTGATTATGTTATTATCGGAATTGGACTCAATGTCAATCAAACTGAATTTGATCAGCCAAGAGCAACCTCACTAAGTATTTTGCTTAATCAAACGATTAATATCAGTCATTTATTCAATGATTTAATCAAGACTTTAATTGAAGAATATGAGCAACTACTATGATTAAGATTAAGGAACTCTCTAAAATTTCATTATTTGCTGCATTTATTTCTGTTTCTGTCTATCTCATACCACCTATCACGATTCCTTTAGTATCTGTACCATTCACATTACAAACACTCTTCATTATTTTAGCAGGTTTTATTTTCACACCACTTGAAGCTTTTCTTTCAGTTTTACTCTATGTCTTTATAGGGGCTGTGGGACTTCCTGTATATAGTGGAGCAAGGGGTGGATTATCTGTTTTAGTTGGACCAACTGGTGGGTTTATTATATTATTTCCACTTGTAAGTCTAATGATTTCTATATTGAAATCTAAGACTAAAAATACCACACATGACTTAGTGATGGGTGCTTTTATATCGATCGTATGTCTTTATTTCTTAGCAAATATATGGTTATCAATCACTTTATCCTTAAACTATTGGGTGGCCTTGTTAAGCCTTTTTCCGTTTATACCACTCGATATAATTAAATTGTTATTGGCATATCTAGTATATAAAAAATTACCTATTGATTTTGCATCTAAATAGAAAAATATCTTAATAATTAAAGGAGTATATCAAATATGACACATAAGAATAAATCACTTCTAATAATGTTTATCATTTATGCATTCATTATTGTTGTCGGTGTGGCAGTTTTCATTTTATTACCGCAACTATCACTTATTTATCGTTTATTGGTTGCTGATGTTATCATGACTTTGGTCACTTGGATATTGAGTTTAATCCTTAGAAATGCTAGTGTATATGATCCGTACTGGAGTGTCATTCCACCAGCTATTATTTTAGGTGTTATTATCTTTTTAAATAAGCCAGCTATACTGAGCATCATCTTACTTTTTTCTGGTTTACTCATATGGAGTATCAGATTAACTTATAATTGGGCAACCAGATGGACAGATTTTAATGAAGTTGATTGGAGATATCAACTCATGCGAAAAAAATCACCAAAACTTTATTTCTTAACGAATTTATTTGGTATTCAATTATTTCCAACTTTAATTGTGTTCATTCAATTAATTGCTGCTACAAAATTTATATCCATGAGTCCTTCAATGAATATTTTTATTTGGATTGGATTTATATTGATGGTTGGTGCAGCGACAATTCAGTTTTTTGCAGATCAACAAATGAAGGAATTCAAAGAAAAGCATCGTGGACAGAAGAAGTGTATTGAAGAAGGTTTATGGAAATACTCAAGACATCCCAACTATTTTGGTGAAATTACTTTATGGTGGGGATTATACATCATGTACTTCGGTTCTACAATGAAATTCGATATCTATTTGTTTGCTCCAATGATGATGACCGCACTATTTCTTTTTGTCAGCATTCCTTGGATGGAAAAGAAGATTTTAACGACAAGACCAGAGTATAAGGACTATCAACAACGTGTTTCGATGCTCATTCCTTTTATTCCTAAAGAAGCACAAACATCAACTCAAGAAAATTCTTGACATGAAAGGTGAAAGATGTATAATTGACTATAGGGAATGAACGTCTCCCTAAGTACTGTACTTGAACCGCGAAAGCTAATGACTTCTACAACATTTTTGTTGTGAAGTTTTTTTTTGGAGGTATCTATGTTATTAAGTGTTGCCTTAATCATTATCACAAGTTTGTTTATGTCCCAGGTTTTTGAACTTATAAAACTGCCTAGAATGATCGGTATGCTTATTGCTGGTATCATCTTAGGACCATTCGTTTTTGACCTTATAAGTCCAGACATATTAGATATTTCAGCTGATTTAAGACAAATTGCTTTGATTGTTATTTTGATTCGTGCTGGGTTATCCTTAGATTTTGAGGATTTGAAGAAAGTTGGTAAAACTGCAATCTTGCTATCATTCATTCCAGCAACGATTGAAATGATAGCCATCACAATATTTGCACCGCTACTTTTCGACATATCTTATTTAGATGCTGCGATCCTAGGCTCAGTTGTTGCGGCTGTTTCACCCGCAGTAGTTGTTCCTAGAATGATTCGTCTCATATCATCAGGTTACGGAGAAAACAAAAAAATTCCTCAAATGATATTAGCCGGAGCATCTATTGATGATGTTTATGTTATCATCATCTTCACATCACTTATACAAATGTATCAAGGAAATGGATTTTCGATGTTATCACTTGCTTTTGTTCCTATATCAGTGGTTTTAGGTATCATTTTAGGAATTATATCAGGCATTATCCTTACCAAGTTTTTTATTAAAGTTCATATGAGAGATACAATTAAAGTACTCATTATTTTTAGTGTTGGTTTTTTATTTATTGTTTTAGAAAGAGCACTGGCTGGTTTAATCCCAATTTCTGGATTACTTGCAGTTATGACACTTGGGGGAACGATTTTAAAGCAACATGAAACATTGGCCAAAAGATTAGTGTCTAAGTTTGAAAAAATCTGGGTTATAGCTGAGATTATGCTCTTTGTCTTAGTTGGTGCAGCAGTCGATATTACCGTCATGGCAAACGTTGGTCTCATCGCTTGTTTGTTGATTGTGCTTGCAATGACATTTAGAATGATTGGTGTGTTCATGTCTCTTTTCAAATCTTCGTTAAATGTGAAAGAGAAGATATATGTGGGATTATCTTATATGCCAAAAGCAACAGTTCAAGCAGCAATTGGCTCTATTCCATTATCACTTGGTATATCCAGTGGAAGTCTCATCTTGACGATAGCAGTTCTAGCCATTGTAATCACTGCACCCATAGGTGCTATCCTTATGGATAAAACCTATTCAAAATTGCTCAAACAAACAATTTAAATACAAAAATCAAAGAAAAAAGGGTATAATATATAATGATATACTCTTTTTTTTAGTCAGTTTTGGCAAAAGAGTGTTAAAATAATTGAGGTGTTTTATTTCTTACAAATTTATGTTTGAGTTCTGTTAAGCAAACACGAGCCCAAGGAGATAAGAATTATGAAAAGAAACAAGTTTATTGTGATAGGTTCAGGACGACTAGGTTCCAACATAGCTACACAAATGTCAGAACTCGGAGAAGACGTCATCATCGTTGATGCCACTGACGATTCTTTTAGAAAATTACAAGAATCATTTTCTGGTTATCAAGTGGTTGGTGATGCCACTGATTTATCAGTTTTAGAAAACTCATATGTTAAACATGCAAAAACAGTCGTTATCACAACCGATAGCGATAATGTTAATATTTATCTTGCACACATTTGTTATTATATCTATAATGTTCCAAATATCTTTGTAAGACTTGCAGATACAGATAAAAGTACCTTGCTTGAAGGTACATACATTAAAGCAATCTATCCATTCACACTATCTCTTCAAGAGTTTATGAAGTTATACAAACAGGAGGATTCCAAATGAAGATCGTCATCACAGGCGGAAAACATGAAGCTGACTTTATTGTAAAAATGCTTAAGGAAGAGCACCATCAGCTTATTGTAATCAATCAAGATAGAGAATTTGCTGAATATATTTCAACAAGCAATGATATTGCTGTTTTTCCTGGAGATCCTACAAAAGCATATGTTTTATCTGATGCAGAAGCTGATAATGCAGATGTGCTTTTAGCACTATCTGATAGCGACACAGATAATTATATAACATGTATCACTGCTAAAAAACAATTTAATATCAAACGTACAGTATCTAAAGTGAAGAACCCTAAAAATGTTGAACTATTTAAGAAATTAGGCGTTGACAGTGTGATTTCATCAACATATTTACTTGCACAAACCATTCTTAATGAATCATCAGTAGAAAATATCATTAAGACTCTTTCAATCGAAGATGAAAAAGTTGTTATGCTTGAAATGGGCGTTGAAGAAAACTATATGCTTGTCAATAAACGCATTATGGACATTAGTTTTCCTAAAAATATCAATATTAGTTGTATCTTTAGAGATCCACATGTCATTATTCCTAAAGGGGATACAGTCATTAAAGCTTTAGATAAACTCATTATTATCTCTACACCAAATGAGCAAGATGAAATTATAGAATTCATTAAAAAGAAAAGATGAACAAAATGGAAAAAAGAGTTACTTCAGGATATCCACTCATTATCAACTATTTGGGTATCTTTGCCTTTTTAATCGGTTTTATCAATCTTTTACCACTCATACTTTTAATTTTTATTCCTGAGGAACTAGAATTTTCACATTACTTTCTCATTCCGGGATTAACAAGTATCATGGTAGGATCTTTTATTATTTTCTTATTTAGAGGTAGAGAAAAAGGCAAATTAGAAAGACATCAAGATGCTGTTTTGGTTGTTGCTATCTGGTTACTTGCTATTTTAATTTCATCCGTACCTTTTATCTTATCTGGTACATATAACTTTACACAAAGCATTTTTGAAGTGACTTCAGGATTTTCTACAACTGGGTTAACAGTTGTTAATGTAGAATCTGTTCCAAAACTATTCTTACTTTTTAGAAGTCTTCTCCAATTTTTCGGTGGTGTTGGACTTGTATTGGTCTTAACATCAGCTATTTCTGATAAATTTGGAATGAGATTATATAGTGCAGAAGGACATAGTGATAAATTGATGCCTAACCTGATTAAATCAGGACGCACTATTTTATCGATCTATATTGGATATATTGCGATTGGTTCACTGTTCTATGTTTTATTTGGTATGGCACCATTTGATGCAATCAATCATTCTATTTGTGCTGTTGCTACAGGTGGGTTTTCAACCCAATCTGGTAGTATCGGTGCCTATAATAGCGTTCCTATTGAAATTACAACGATGGTTCTAATGATTTTAGGTGGAACAAACTTCTTTGTTCACTTGATGTTGATCAAGGGAAAAATGAAGAACGTCTTCAATCATGTTGAAATTAAATTATTAGGTATTCTTTTAGTTATCTTTATTCCACTCATGACAATTAATGTCTTATCATTTTATGATGGTCGATTCTTCTATTCGTTAAGAATATCAAGCTTTCAATTTATATCAGCAATTACAGGTACTGGTTATCAAACCGTACCAAGCTTTCTAACATTACCAAGTTTCTTCATCTTAGCAATTATCATTCCTATGGTTTTAGGTGCAGGGATGGGTTCTACAGCCGGTGGGATGAAACAGTATCGTGTGGCATTAGCATTCAAGAGTATGTATTGGAATATTAAAGATCAACTCACACATAAAAAAACAATTCGCACACATTTTATTAATAAATTAGGTGCCAAAACCATTGTTGATAAGGATGATATCATCCAAAATCATTCGTTCTTAATGATTTATTTAATTGTTTTAATCTTAGGAACACTCGTATTTTCTAGCTATGGTTATAGTATTAGAGATTCATTGTTTGAATTTGCTTCAGCCTTAGGTACAGTAGGTCTTTCTGTTGGTATTACAGGATATACTGCGCATCCAATCATTTTATGGACATCCACAGTTGGTATGTTCCTTGGACGTCTTGAATTCTATGTTGTCTTTGTGGCTATTGCAAAAATCACACAAGATATATCAAAAAAGAAACCGAAAACAATTAAAAAGCTGGAATCTTAGGATTTCAGTTTTTTTGTTAAATACTTGTTCAAATAAAAATATGCTAAAATAGGGTTAGTATGCAAGTTGTAGGTTGTATGCTGCATCTTGTCATTAATCCCTTTTTTTAATGTTTTTGTTGTACTATACTGCAAGTAGGAGGAAATCCTGGATGTTAAAAATCATTTGGAATAAAGAAGAAGTAGAAAATATAAAATCAAAATTATCGAAAGATTTTGACTTGATTTTAACAGATGATCCAAATGAAGTTCCACTAGATAAAGTTGGTATTATTTTAGATGACAGCAATTTAGATAAAATCCGTCCTATCCTTGAAATGATGGCAATTGAAAGATCGCAAGTTTTATTTCAAACACCTCATGGTTATGTCCAACTTAATGTTAAAGATATTTCCTATCTAGAAGCATTTGGAGAAGATATTTACCTTCACGGGATAGATATGACCAATCAAATCATCAAACAACCACTTTATCAATTAGAAGAGATTCTTAGACCCTATCACTTTGTGCGTATCGGAAAATCATTTATCGTCAATATATCGAAGATCAGATATATTCGAACAGGATTTAATGCAAAGTTGGACATAGAACTTATTTCTGGAACACATCTTGAGGTATCACGTTCCTTCGTCAAAGATTTTAAGAGTGCCATAGGCATTGACAAAAAAGGAGGATTAAAATGACCTTATTCGGATGGATCATCGTATCAATTGTATCAGTTGTGGTTGTTGTTTTTGGTGTTCGTTTTACTAGTGACATCATATGGAATCGAAAATTAGGTAAGTTTCAAAAATCTCAATCGGTAGTCGTTCCCAAAATACCAAGACTTTATTGGGTTAAAAGATCATATGGTCTTATTTTAAGTTCGCTTGTTCTAGTGACTACTGTAGCTTCTGGCGCATTTGCTATACCAAATATGTTGGATGGCAGAGTGCTACTCAATGCAACACCTGTCGGATCAAAAGATCGACTCGAACAATTGATTGCAGACACATCAAGTGGCAATTGGTGGAGTGATTTCTTTAATGGTGGTATGATGGAAGACGAAGTCTTAGCTCCAGAAGTTGATACTGCAGCTGGAGACGCAACAACTAGAGATTATATTGGAACCAATGTACAAGTAGAAGGTGTGGATGAAGCAGATATCGTTAAAACAGATGGGTATACGATCTATTATGCAACACGATATTATAATGAAGTACGCATTTTAGACATCAATGATGATGGCACAGTTGATCCACAAGCTAATCTTGATTTAGGTGATATGTATACAGATGCTCTCTATTTAACAGATACTCAATTGATTGTTATTGGTTATGTTTATACATCTATTCCATATACTTATCAAGATGGCGTAGACTATTATGGCTGGGCATATACATCATATTCTGGTGCAGTTTATGTCTATAATCGTGAAACGATGGAACTAGAATATAAATTAGAAACAGATTCAAATTTCTATCAACATCGATTAGTTACAGATCCCATAAGTGGGAAATCAGCACTTTACTTAGTCTCAAGTAAATCACTTTATACAGATGAACTTAGACCTGAATACAGTGAAACTCAAGATGGCAACACCGTTACGAGCTATTTAGGTTATGATTCAATCTTCTATTTTGATGATGTTCCAGTTTATAGTATGACAGTTGTTACAGGAATTAGTCTTGATACTTATGAAATGACTTCTCAAGCTTTCTTGGGTAATGTTTCAGAAATTTATGCATCTACAGATGCAATCTACACTGTTGATAACTATTCTTCATATACATTAAACACTTGGGAATCTCATGTTCAAATCGTTAAATATGCTCTTGATGTTGATCATGCATCCATCACATATGTTGGACAAAAAGAACTGACTGGTTATGTTGGTGATCAATATTGGATGGATGAATATGATGGTTACTTTAGAATTGTGACATCATCATGGAATCCAATTCATAATGACTTATATATTCTTGAAGAAGATGATGAAACAGATGAACTTAATCTTGTTGGCTCTATTACTGATGGGCTCGGAAATTTGAATGAGAGTGTCAAATCGGTAAGATTTGATGGCGATACGGGGTATGTCGTTACATTTGAACAACACGATCCTTTGTATACGATTGATCTTTCTGATCCAAACCATCCAGTCATCACTTCAGCAATAGAAGAACCAGGTTATAGTACATATTTACATATCTGGGATGATGATAATCATGTTATAGGCTTCGGCTTCTCTGCAGATGATAATGGTTTTGCTACTGGATTGAAGATTAGTGCTTATGATACAACTCAAGAATTACCATTAGAAGATTATCAATTGAATAATCAAGATGAAGAAGGTGTCTACTCATACAGTTATTCAGAAGCATCTTATAATCCTAAAGCTTTAATGGTTTCTCCTGATAAAGGCATTATTGCATTTCCAATCATGAGTTGGAGATCTACTCAAGTGAGTACCTATGAATGGGAATATGACTATGTCAGTCAATATTTAGTATTTTATATTGATTTTAGTGCAGATCAAATTATCTCTGATCCAATAGTGATCAGCCATAATCCTTCAGCTTATTATGTTGGTATTGACCGTGGTGTTTATATCAATAATATTATATACACACTTTCATATAATGAACTTGTTAGTTTTGATCTAGATTCTAAATCAATCTTAGAAACAATTGTATTTCAAACATATTTTGATGAAAACCCAGGATTAATTTACGTTGATTAAATGATATTCATGTGAAATGGAAAAAGCCGATTAAGGCTTTTTTTATGATATAATTAAGAAAAAGAGGATCTATAATGAAATATCAAATCACTTTCATAATCGATGAGAAATTAAATAAAGTCGCACAGCTTTATATTGACAAAAAACAAATGAGTCAATGGGAAACTGGATTAACTCGAATTGAAGAAATCAAAGGAAATCTATTTGATACAGGCAGTGAAGGTCATCTTGTTTTTGTTCATAATAATGAAGAAATCAAAATGAAGATTTATGTTGAATCAAATCAGTTACCTAAAGCAATAGTCATCATCTATCAAATGCCTGGTGCTTGGAATCGATGTATCAGTACATTTAAAAAAGTAGACTCAAAAACTGAATGGCAGATGGATGTGGAATTTAGATTCAATGCACCTCAGGAAATAGGATTAGAAAAATTTATTGAACAGACCTCTAAGGGTATGCAAAAATTTAAGGATTTTGTTGAAAAGCATCAATCAATATAAATCGCTATGGTTTTTAACATTAAAGGAGCAATCTCATGAAAAAATTAGGCTTAGTCTTTCTATTGATCTCATTATTTTTATTGCTTAACGGATGCGACTTAGTCACTTCACCTATTGATGAAGAAGTGCCTATTGTTCCAATAGATCCTATTGTCACTGATACGAATGTTGAACCCTTTACGCGTCTATTTAATGATGAGATAGAAAAATCACTTATCATTACAATTTCTAATGCAGAGTGGACTGGTCTTAATGATGCGATGATTAGTTATGCTGAACAATTTGGTGGAGATTTAAGAACTGATCATTACGCAAAAGCAGATTTAACATACACTGATGATTTAGGTCGAGTTGAAATTGCTGATATTGGTCTTCGAACCAGAGGGAATCTATCAAGAGTTTTAGTTGAAAATTCAGATGGTTCACTCAATCTATCCAATTTTAAAATTTCATTTGATGAAGATTTTGATCAAGCAGATCTTAAAGCAAATAAAAAACGTACAGTTTTCGAATTAGAAGAACTCGATATGAAATTTAACCGAAACTGGGATTCTACATATTTATCAGAAAAATTTTCCTTAGATTTGTTTAACGAGTTTGGTGTGTATGCAGCAACAACAACACTTGCTAACTTATATATCACAATTGGAGAAGAAACGCATTATTACGGCTTATATACACTATTTGAGCCAATCGATGAACAATTTTTACAACGGCGAATGACTGAAACTCAAGCTGAAGGCAATCTTTATAAATCTTTGTGGCAACAATTCATGCCTGCTTCCTTACAGTATGTAACATATCCCCAAGAAATTGGGATGAAAGATGTTAGTACAAATTATAGACCGACTTATGATTTGAAAACAAATGAAAAAGTAGGGGACACTTCGGACTTAGCTGCTTTCATCAATCAAATTAATTCATTAAATGATCTTGATTTTGTTCAATATATAGATGATTATTTCAATGTTGATATGTTTTTACGACAGCTTGCAGTCGGTGTCTTATTAGGTAACCCTGATGATTATCGCGCGATGGGTAATAATTATTATTTCTATCATGATAATTTATTAAACATATGGACAATGATTCCTTATGACTATGATCATGGTTTAGGCCAAGGATGGACAGGAGAACCAGTATTTACTGATTATACGATTGGTGCTGATATTTATGAATGGGGAAACTTAAATCAAGTCTTCCTAAACGTAGAAACCTATGCACATCCATTAGTTGATCGCATTTTAAATGTCAGCAAATATCAAGTGCTTTATGAAAACTATTTAGCTCTATTAATCGATCCAGAAAATCATCTATTTAGCTATGAACAATTCTTGAGTCAATACAATATGCAAAAGGGTTTATATGATGATATGCTCTCTGATGCGATGATGAATCTTAATTTCGATCTAAGAAATATTGAATGGTATATGAATGGTAAAATCGCAGATATTGACAATCAACTTACATTTTATGCCTTACATCCTGAAATGCGAGGCAAATAAAACTCCAATTGGAGTTTTTTTTACAATTCAACATATTGATATCCATCGATATATAGTGTATAATCATATTGAAAGGTATCGATATGAGGTTATCCTATGAATTCTAAAAATTACGTTGAAATATTTAAAGCTTTAGGTGATGAGACGAGAGTTAATGTCATCAAAATATTAAGTAAAGAAAATCAGTGTGCATGTCAATTATTAGAAGCATTTCAAATTAGTCAGTCAACACTATCTCATCATATGAAACTACTCACTGATAGTGGACTGGTTTTGGCTAGAAAAGAAGGCAAATGGGTTTATTACAGAATCAATGAAGAAATGTTTACAGATCTGAAAGATTTCTTTGAACCTGTCAATGCCATCGATTGTGAATGCACGAAGTGTGGTAATTAATGTGGGAGATTTCATTATTACTCAAATTCTTGGTATGCAGTGGCTTAATCAACTTGTAGGAGAATTAATCAAGTTTTTATTTGGCGAACAATTTGCATTGAGTTCATGGGGAGGCTCCTTACAGTTCTTCATTTTTGATTTTATCAAAATAGGCATACTCCTTTGTTTCTTAATCTTTTTAGTATCTTATATCCAAAGTTATTTTCCACCAGAAAGAACAAAAAAAATTCTTTCGAAGTATAAAGGTGTTGGGGCAAATACTTTAGGCGCACTTATGGGTACGATCACACCATTTTGTAGCTGTTCATCCATTCCTTTATTTATTGGGTTTACAAGAGCTGGTTTATCATCAGGAGTCACATTTTCATTTTTGATTTCCAGTCCTTTGGTCGATTTAGGAGCATTTGTGCTACTTACATCCATCTTTGGTATTAAAGTTGCTTTAGCCTATGTTTTTGTAGGTTTAGTGCTTGCTGTGATTGGTGGAACGATTATTGAAAAGACTGGATTAGGTAAACATGTTGAATCCTTTGTGACTGAAGGAGAAAATGTTGATTTAGATTTTATTAAATTAACAGTAAAAGAACGATTAAGCTACGCTAAAGAACAAATGTTATTTACTTATAAAAAAGTATTCATCTATATTTTAATTGGTGTTGGTATTGGTGCAATCATTCACAACGCTATACCACAAAGTTTTATTGAGTCAGTTTTGGGATCAGACAATGGATTTTCAGTTTTATTTGCAGTCATTGCTGGTGCACCAATGTATGCCGATATCTTTGGAGCAATTCCAGTTGCTGAAGCATTGTATTTAAAGCATGCAGGATTAGGAACTATTCTTGCATTCATGATGGCAGTAACAACCATTTCGATTCCATCATTTATCATGCTTAAAAAAGTAGTAAAGACAAAATTACTCGTATCATTTGGTGCAATTGTCATTATAGGAATTATTATGATTGGTTATTTATTTAATTTTATAGAATACCTATTCATTTAGGAAAGGAGGATTTAAATATGATTATCAAGGCATTAGGTGGGTGTTGTGCAAGATCCACACAAAATTTCATGAATGTTCAAGAAGCTGTTAAAAGACTCAATTTGGATGTTGAAGTTGAACAGGTTTCTGATACAAATGAGATCATGATGTTTGGCGTTATGGCAACTCCGGGATTAGTGATTAATGGTAAAGCAGTATCATCTGGTAGAATGCTATCAGTCGAAGATGCGGTTGCATTAATTCAAAGACATTTGAGTTAGTATATGAAATTTTTTGAGAAATACCTCACTGTATTTGTTTTAATTTGCATGGTTATAGGTGTTTTGATTGGTTATTATTTTGAGTTCATACCCGAATTTTTAAATCGATTTGAACTTGCAAATATTAACTTGCCAATTGGAATTTTGATTTGGGTTATGATTTACCCTATGATGCTTAAAATTGATTTTTCATCAGTAAAAAAAGTTGGTCAAAATCCAAAAGGATTATATTTAACTTGGATTGTTAATTGGGTGATTAAACCTTTCGCAATGTTTGGTATAGCCTACCTGTTTTTCTATGTCATTTTTAAAGCAATCATTCCTCTCGATTTAGCTCAAGATTATTTAGCTGGTGCTGTCTTATTAGGTGCTGCTCCATGTACAGCTATGGTATTTGTTTGGAGTGGGCTGACAAAAGGCAATCCAGCATACACACTCGTTCAAGTTGCGACCAATGATTTGCTCATTTTAGTATTATTTGTTCCAATTGTAGGATTGCTATTGGGAGTAAGTGGTATTGTTGTCCCATGGTTGACCTTGTTTTTTTCAGTTTTTATATTTGTTGTTATTCCTTTACTGTTCGCATCGTTGACAAGACACTTTATTGTTAAGCATAAAGGGTTAAGCTATTTTGAAAATTCATTTATACCTAAATTTAATGGTATTACGATTACTGGATTATTGCTTACATTAATACTTATTTTCTCTTTGCAAAGCAATTTAATCCTTGATAACCCACTACATATTATTTTAATTGCTATACCATTAATCATACAAACGATGTTCATATTTATCATAGCCTATATAAGTGCAAAGAAGCTTGACTTGCCTCATGACATTGCTTCTCCAGCTGCTATGATTGGTGCTTCTAACTTTTTTGAATTATCTGTTGCTGTAGCCATTGCTCTATTTCCAACACACCCAGCAGTTGCACTTGCGACTATTGTAGGTGTGCTTGTTGAAGTGCCAGTGATGTTGCTTTTAGTAAGAATTAGTAATCAAACAATAAATTGGTTTAAGAAAGGATTGCCATATGAGAAAAATTAAAATTGCTTATGTATGTGTTCATAATAGTTGTAGAAGCCAAATGGCAGAGGCCATCACGAAGTTGCAACATGATGATTTTTTTGATGCTTATAGTGGAGGTACAGAAACGAAACCTCAAATCAATCAAGATGCAGTTAAAATTATCAATCAACTCTATGGTGTTGATATGAATCAAACACAAAAATCTAAGTTAATCGACGATCTTCCTTATGATATGGATGTTTTAATCACAATGGGATGTAATGTTGAATGTCCGGCATTACCATGTAAATATCGTGAAGATTGGGGTTTGGATGATCCCACTGGCCTAAGTGAATCTGAATTTAGAAAAACTGCTGAACTTATTGAAAACAAAATTATAGATATCAGAAAAAGAATAGAAAACAAAACAATCAAATTGTAAGACTTTGATAGATGGTATATTACCATTTTTTTTTTCATGTATAAAAGATTACTCTATATTTATTGAATTTGACTGTTAATAAAAATGGTTCAAAGTGTTATAATGAAATAGGTGATGAAACATGTGGGAAGCAATATTTGCATTTTTAACTTCGGTTCCATTATGGCAATTAGCTTTAATCTTATTTTCTAAAATTATTGAAGTTTCCATAGGAACGATGAGAATCATATTAATTAGTAAAGGTTATAAAAAACCTGGAAGTATTCTAGGCTTTTTTGAAGTTTTATTATGGATATTTGTAGCGTCAACAGTAATTGATGGCATTATGGAGATGCCATTGAAAGGTATTATTTATGCCTTAGGTTTTGCAATAGGTGTTTATATTGGATCCATGTTAGAAAACAGATTAGCTGTAGGCAAGATTTTAATCCATGTCATTACGAATAAAAAGATGAGTGAAGAAATTATGAAGGTCTTGCGGGAATCAGGGCACGGTGTTACAAGTCTTGATGCGCATGGAAAAGATGAAGATCGAATTGTTTTGATGATATTTACGAACAGAAAGAATAAAGAGAACATCATAAAATTGATTGAAGCTACAAGTGAGAAAGCAGTTATTGTTGCTAATGAAGTATCTATACTTCAAGGTGGTTTTGTGAGTCCTTGGAGAAGGATTGCAAAGTAGTTGATTTTTATTGATTTTAGAGTATGAAATATGTATAATAGTAAATGGTTGGAGTTATAGCTCAGCGGGAGAGCACTTGCTTGACGTGCAAGGGGTCCTGGGTTCAATCCCCAGTAACTCCACCAT
>JAHISX010000082.1 GCA_018817915.1 Bacillota bacterium | reverse complement strand
GATTCTTTATGAATTCCTTTTAAACATGCTCAAAAACGGGTGTTTTTGATGGTTTATCCACAATCCAGTAAGTAAGATAAAGAAAAAAGGACTGTTGGGTCCATGAAGAAAACTAAATCTTCATTTCGTTACAGCCCCTTTCATTTTTTGTATCATCAAATTTGTTGATCTCTTCAATTAAAGCATCATAGACTTCAGATTCTTTAATCTTCTTAATAATTTTCCCTCTTCTAAATAAGATGGCTTCACCTTTTCCACCTGCAATACCAATATCTGCATGTGATGCTTCTCCAGGTCCATTAACTGCACATCCCATGATAGCGACATTGATATTTTTATTGATGGTAAGTAAGTAAGCCTCAACTTTTTTTGCAATATCAATCATATCATATTGAATTCTTCCACATGTCGGACACGAAATTAAATTAGGAACCTTATCCTTTAAGCCTAGATTCTTTAATATTTCTTTAGCAGCTTGAATTTCTAAAACAGGATTATCCGTTAATGAGACTCTAATCGTGTTTCCAATACCTTCAGCAAGAAGAATACCAATTCCCATCGCAGATTTGATTGCTCCACTAAATGCTGTCCCTGCTTCAGTAACACCTAAATGCAAGGGGTAATTGAAAGTTTTAGCAGCTAATCTGTTGGCTTCAATCATTAAATTCATGTCGGTTGCTTTAAGAGAGATTGCAATGTCATAAAAATCTAAAGATTCTAAAATTTCAACATGATGTTTAGCTGTTTCTATCATATTTTGAGCAGTTGGAGCCATACGGTTTGGTAATGATCCGGAATTTACTCCAATTCGAATTGGAATGTTTTTTTCTTTACATGCTTCAACAACTAAGGCAACATGTTCTCTTTTAGGGATGTTGCCGGGATTTAGTCTAATCTTATCTACGCCTTGATTGATTGCCTCAAGAGCCAATCTGTAATCGAAATGAATATCTGCAACTAAAGGTATAGAAATTTGAGCTTTAATCTCTCCTAATGCTTTAGCATCAATCATATCTAAAACAGCAACTCTAATGATTTCACATCCAGCAGCTTCAAGCTTCTTGATTTGTTCTACAGTTGATTGGACATCTTTTGTATATGTATTGGTCATACTTTGTATGTAGACCTTATTATTTCCACCTAATTGATTTGGACCAACTTTAATTGGTCTTGTATTTTCTCTTTGCATTTTTATCACCTAGGTCTATTATAAAACAAATCGTATTAAAATATAAGAAAATGACCTTGCTAAATTAGCTAAAAGAAGATGTAATTGCAGATATACATAATAAATTACACACAATTGAAAAAAAATGTTTACTTTATTGAGGTTTTTCTATAGAATATATATAAAGATAACGGATGGAGGAATGGGTATGCCAAGAAGAATAACAGATGCATGTATAGCGTGTGGTGCTTGTGCTGCAGAATGTCCAGTTGATGATTGTATCGCTGAAGGCGATATTTATGTCATTGATGAAGAGATTTGTATTGATTGTGGCTTGTGTCAGACTGTTTGTCCAACAGACGCGATTATAGAAGTCTAAAAATCCCCACATAAAGATTAAATATGAAGAAATGGCCGTTAATTGCGGCCATTTTATCAGCCTTTAATGAAAATTAATGAAAAGAGTTAAAAATGATTGATATTACAACATTGATTTGTTATAATGTTACCGTACGTTTGGAGGGATATCATGCGAGACCTAGTCAAATTGGTTTGTACAGAATGTGGCGAAGAAAATTATTATACAAACAAAAATAAAAAAGCTCACCCTGAGCGTTTGGAAATGAAAAAATATTGCCCACGTGAAAGAAAAGTTACAATCCATAAAGAAAAGAAATAAGCTATTCTAGGAATAGTTTTTTTTCTTAATACCATTATGCAGCAATTTAAAGAAAACGAAACATTTGCTCACAGTTATTTACTGTGCCGGTTTGATACATGCTATCTAATAGACCCCTCCCATGATCTAGAAGCCATGCATCAAGCATTAAATGGAAGAACGTTAGCTGGTATTCTACTCACCCATGCTCATTTTGATCACATTGATTTAATTGGTGAGTTTGAAATCCCAATCTATATTCATCTTGACGATGCCTATCTCTTATTTGAAGATCAATACAATGGATATGCACCACATGCTCATCCCTATAAAAGAAAGAATCTTGATTTAAAATTTATCACGAACCAACAAAAAATACCTTTTGCTGATCAATACATCGAAGTGATTCATACGCCTGGTCATACAAAGGGAAGTGTTTGTTTCTTATATGACTTTAAGCTATTTACGGGTGATACCTTATTTAAAGGCAGTGTTGGAAGACATGACTTATATTCTGGATCTTTAACTGAACTAAGAAAAAGTGTACTTCATTTGGGTGATTTACCAGGTAATACTAAGATTTATCCAGGACATGATGAGTCTTCTACAATGAGGTTTGAAACTAAGAATAATCCATTTTATGTGAAATGGTTAAAACAAACAACGAAATAAAGGGGCTGTAACGAAATAGATTAGTTTCAGCCTTGATAACAAAAAAGCCACTCTGGAATCCAGGGTGGTTTTTTGGTATAATTGAAGTATGCAAAGACCCAATTATTTACAAGGATATTTTAACCCAAAACAGTTGAAAT
>JAHISX010000013.1 GCA_018817915.1 Bacillota bacterium | reverse complement strand
TTTAATATCTTCCTCTTTATCTTTTAGAACTATCCATTTGACTGCAGTTCCAGCTCCACTAATATTGAACATTACAAGAACTACTTCTTTAATATCCTTCCATTGAACTTCCAATATGGTTTTAAAGATATTTCTTGATCTAATTTTTTTATTGTCGATGATAGTCCATTGAAACATATTATGCCCTAATGAGTATATTAGGAACACTGTAAAAACTATGCTAAACCCCAAAAAACCAATAATCACCCATAACTCTGGATCTTGAACTCTATATAAGGCAATCAACCAAAAAAAACTAAATACAACACTTCCAATCGAAAACATTATCAAAATCATGCCTCCGATAATATTAAACAAACTGGTTAATAATGTGTGTTTTTCTTTCATATATGCCCCCAAAAAATGTATTTATGATTTATAAATATTATACCATGCAATAAAAAACAATAAACAGCAAAAATATATCAGTATTTTTCTATTCCACAGTCATAGATATTCATACCCCCGAGATTTAACATTTACTGTCTAAAACTCCAAGAAGCTCCAAGGGTGTGCAGTTTTTTATACATTTTTCTGTTTTTTATAGTTCGTTGTGTTAGATTGCAAACCACTCAAGTAATTCTAAGTATCAGATTTTTCATCTTTTCTACAAAACATCTAAATTGTTCACACGGCTTCGTTGTTACTACTTCACGCTCGCCCCTAGAAATTCCTGTATTTAACCCTCCAAAACGTCAATTTCACCCAAAAAACACTCCAAAAAATGCATAAAAAAAGCGATAATTTACATCGCTTTTTTGGCTCTACTAAGGGATATATAAGCAGTTCTTTAGGGTAGTAATGGTGCCGAAAAGATAACCCGAAATTAATTCGCTTACTTTATGTTATTTTTGGCTTTATTAAGCCACTAAGTTGTTAATTTAAATACTATCATAATTGTTAATTATTAAATGAAATCTTACCTTTATTGCTTAATGCATGAGTGAGTAATTCAATACTCCAGATGGGAATTAACATTATTGACAAATACAGCTTCATACTATGAGGAACTGATGCAATTAATGATGGAAACTCAACAATTGATCCAATATTCATTGGAATAAATCTTAAGAAGAGTATAAATGTGAAAACAGTCATACTCACTGATAAACTCTTGAAGTATCTTTCTAAATTGATCTTTTTTAGTACAAGTAATATACTCATAATAAGCAAAACAAGTAAAGAAATAATTTGAACTATTGCTGATATATACATAAATGGAGAAAACAATTTATCTAATATACCATATATAATTAACCAAAGGTAAATACCGCATATTCCAAGGAATATAATAAATGCTATTCCCATAAATTTCGCCTCTAATGTATTCTTTTTAATCTTTAAAACTACTGATACTCCAAATATAATAAACATACATGATAATGCTAATCCAATAAGGATAAAATTAGTTTCTAATAAATAACCAAAGTAGTCCGGTATTGTGAATACTGCAACACCAAAAGTGATTAATATTGGAGTCAAATATCTGATCGATGCTGTATTTTTGTAAATAGAAGGACTATATAAGTTTGATATCAATAAGCGATTAATAATATACCCCAAACACAAACCGATTATAGTATATTCCGCAATATGCTTATAGTAAGTTGAAGAAGCTAAGAAAGGCGAAAATAATTTAAAAGCACTGAATGATAAGGCTATCAAAGATAGATTTACAATCAATCTTGTTGTTGGAATATATTCTTCAGAATAATAAGTTTCTTTTTTTTTATAAATAACAGAAAGTGAGTAAATTAGAATTATCAAAATAAATAAAATATTCAAATACAGGACAATCATCATAGAAGAATTATCTGATACGAGGATTGATATAATAGTTGAGCATATTATTGCAATCATGGGAATTATAAATAGAAAGTATTTTTTTTGATTTTTCTGGGTTGCATCTATAAGGACTTGTTTATTATTCATATTGATGCTTTCGGGATTCTCTATTATTTCACCTCTAAGTATTTCATCAATTGTAATACTTAAAATTTCACTAAGTCTTGGTAATATTAAAATATCCGGAAACCCTTCTCCTGTTTCCCATCTTGATACTGCTTTGTTTGTAACTTGAAGCAAATCCGCTAAATCATTTTGTGTTAATTTTTTTGCTTTTCTTAACTCTTGTATAAACTTCCCCGTTTTGATTGGATCCATCATATCACCTCATCTTTACACTATCATCTTAATGAGAAACTGTAAACCTATGAGTAAGAGATAATATCCACGTAGCGTGGATTTTACATTTTTCATACGTTCACAACACATAATTCCTATATCCCCCAAAAGATTTTAGAAGTTACTAAAATTATAACATGTGTAAGGAAAGTATAAACAACTAAAATCCAAATTATGCTTTATCAAATTTATTGCACCGCGTTCTTTGAAATTCATACCTCTGAAATTTAGCATTTACTATCCAAAACTCCAAGAAGCTCCAAGGGTGTGCAGTTTTTTCTATATTTTTCTGTTTTTCATAGTTTTTCACTTTCAACAACAAACCACTCATATACTTCTAAGGTGTTGATTTTTTATCTTTTCTACAAAACATAAAAATTGTTCACACGGATTCGTTGTTACTAGTTCACTCTCACCCCTAGAAATTCATGTATTTAACCCCCGAAAACGTCAATTTCACTCAAAAACCATCCCAAAAACTCATAAAAAAAAGCGATTGTTTACATCGCTTTTCGGCTCTACTAAGGGATATATAAGCCGTTTTTTAGGGTAATAATGGTGCCGAAAATAGAACCCGAAACTAACTCGCTTACTTTGGGGTATTTCTGGCTTTGTTAAGCGGTTTTAAAAAATGAGTAATTTCTCCACCTGGCAAGCATATAACATCTTGATTAATAACCCAATTTTCATATATCATTGAATCAACAATGATTTGAAGTAAAATACCTTGCTCAAACTTTATTGTTAAATCATTAAACTTGCCTATTGTAATGTTCTTTACTATTGCTCCATTAATATATTTTCTTAGATTATTAATTTCTTTTAATTCTGATTTTGTAAAAACCATCTGACATGTTAAGAATAACCTAAAGTTTCCATCTAGTTGAATATATCTCATATTGTTATTTTTTAATAAGAATGCAATATTTATATATTCATTTACTTCTGTAATCTGAGCACCTTTAAATTGTAGCAAATACTTTTTCACTAACTTGTCCATTTGATGTTCTCCTTCAACACGATGTATTATCCATTAAGTATCCGAGGAATCCTCAGTAGATGAAAACAGTTGTTTTCGTTAAATTCTATGTTCTGACTTTTCCTCATACGGAATTATTAATAACTGAATAAGGGTGAAGATAATAAAAGTCCCCACAAGAATAGCAAGAAACAATAATAGATTTTGATTAATTGGAATCAATGCAATAAATGTAACTGCAATGATGACCACAAAAAGTAATGTCATGATATACAATGCTTTTATATTAATACCATATGCTTTATTGCAATGATCACATGTAACAGCTTTAGTATTTGTTAAAAACGTTTTGTTGAAAATTGGAATATTTTTTTGGTGACAATTCGGACATTTTCTCATATGCTTCCCACTTCCCTGTTTTACTACAATTTAATAATTTCAATATAATAATTTCAGAAAACTTAATATCAAAAATAGGATACTTAAAAGCACATTGACTATGTCCCTTTTAGTCTTGAATTTAATGAGTGCAAAAATACTATATGTCATGAAAATTATAGATAAAGGTATTAGAATAAAAGCAACATCAATGAATCCGAAATCTTTTAAAACATTCATGATAATCATGATAATAATCAGCAAAATAGAAAAAACATTTTCGTAGAATTTATATTTATCTGTTCGTTGCATTTTCCCAGCCCCTTCATGCAATTCATTTATTTATCACTATTATACCACGTTGCATTACGAAAAAATAGGTGATATGGATAACAAATGATACGTGAAATTTAACCTCCTGATCATGGAAGTTCATACCCTTGATTTTTCTCGTTTTCCTCCAAAAATCCAAGAAGTTCTAGGAATATGTAGTTTTTTATTCTTTTCACCATTTTTCATGGTTTTTCGCTTGAACACATAAACAACTCATGTATTTCTAATGATTCCATTTTTATTCTTTTCTTTAAAAATCCTAAATTATTCAAAAGGGTTCGTTGTTGCTATTTCACTCTCACCCCTAGAAATTCATGTATTCAATCCACAAAAACGTCAATTTCGCACAAAAAACACCTCAAAAGTACATAAAAAAGTGATAGTTTACATCACTTTTTTGGCTCTACTAAGGGATATATAAGTAGTTCTTTAGGGTAGTAATGGTGCCGAAAAGATAACCCGAAACTAACTCACTTACTTTGATGTATTTTTAGCTTTACTAGGCTATTAAAATAAGTGCCAATTTTGGTTTTCATTCAAATCTATTGAGGTTTTTGAATCAATTTTCTTATTAACAAATAAATCAAGAGTTTCAAAAATGATAACCATAGATTAGGTTAAGACTCACAAGTGTATCACTTTATTACATTTCATATGGAAATTGTTTCTATGAGAAACACTGATTATTGTTAGCTTGTTTTTTTTCATTAGATCAAAAATATTATTTCGAATTTTGGTTTCAATATTTACATCTAGATTTGCTGTAACTTCATCTAGCATAATAAGAGGGGTTTGTCTTGATAATCCAATGGCTAAAGACAATCGCTGCTTTTCGCCTCCTGAAATCAATTTTCCCATTTCCCCTATATCCGTATATATTCCTTTGGGAAGATTTTGAATGAAAGCTACTAATTCCGCGATTCCTAAATATTCAAAAATCAGGTTCTCATCAATGTTTTTGTTTATTAGCTTAAAATTGTCATATATACTTCCAGGAAATAAAAATATATCTTGTGAGATTTTAGTGATTATCTTCCTTAAATAAAATGAATTAATTTCAGAAATATTAATGTTATTCACTTTAATTTCTCCTGATGTCACTTCATATAACTTAGAAATCAAATTTAAAATGGTAGTTTTTCCTGATCCAGAATCACCTTCAATACCTATCCAATCTCCAGAGCATACATTAAATGAAATATTTTTCAATTCATAGTTTCTATCATATGAAAAAGAACAATTTTTAAATGTTAATTCACTAAAATCATTAATAATAACTTTGTCAACATTCTTTTCTCTTTCACCTTCTAAATCATAGAACTGCATCATCTTTGAAAATTCTGCTTCTTGTTTTTTCCGATCAAGTTGAGTTCTAATTACATTATTTATAGTATTATAAAAAAGTCCAGAGTATGTGAACAGCATAATCAAGGTTCCAAGTGAATTGACAGTAAACAGGCTATTTTGATTCAAATATAACAATGCACTGAGTCCGAATGTCAATCCTGAAAATAGTGCAGTAGTGAATCCAACACTCCAAAAGCCAGTTAAAGAATCAAGCGCAGCAACCTTACCCCAAGTTTTAACAATTGAATTGTTTTCATTTTTTATATCATTCAGCTTAGAATTTTCTAGTGTGTTGAGTTTAATGTATTCTATACCCTTAATCAAATCAGTTCTCTTTTGCATCAATACAGCATTTTTCTCAAGAATGAATTTAATTTCTTTATCTATTTTTTTAGTTGCAATTTTGATTGGAATTACACTCAAAGGAATATATATTAATTGAACTAGTCCAATTATTGGATTGTAGTAACCGATTAATACTAACGTGATAATACTAATAATGATATATCCAAAATATTTTGGTAATTCTCGAATATAAAAAGAGACGTATGTAACTGCTTCTTTAGATAAATAACTCACTAATTCCATAGAATTCTGCTTTTTAAAATAATCCAGTTCTTGGTAAACCACATTTTCCAATAAATCTATTGCTATTTCATTTCCCCTATTCCTCGCAAATTTAATGCTTAGGTAATTATATACAGTTTGTGATATTACAATAATAAATGGTAATGAAACTAGTATTACTGTAGCTAAAATTATATATTTAACATTACTTTCTGGTAAATATATGTCTATTATTTCCTTCATAAAAATTGGTGAAATTAGAGATACCAATTGAATGAAAATGAAAAGAACAAAAGAGAGTATTGCGTATTTTTTTATCTTTTTGTCCATCAAATGAGTTTTAAACATTAATTATCTTCCTTTCAATTAGTAGATTTACAAATTCAATTACATCATTTTTGACTTGTTCTTTATAACCAGGATATTTACGTTGAAGGTTTGAGATTACTGCATGTACAGAGGGCATACATATAATCGCCTTCCATATTTCTGATGCAGTATCCTCTAACATCATCTGTTCATTTGTTTTTGAGTTAACAACTACCGTTTTTGAATCAATTGTCGTATAACTAACAGACTTATTAAGTTCCATTTTATAGTCCTCCAATTTTATGTTTTTGCGCTAAGCAGAATGATTCGGATGGTTTAAATATACTTCCAGTTTCATTTAAATTTGATACTAAGCAAGGGTTACATGTGTTTCTTACTTCGCAATTCACACATTTAACAAAGTTGTTGATATTCAAACTTCTTATGATTTTAAGATAATGGGAGTTTTCCCAAATATCCTTAATTTTTGTTTGGTTTATATTTCCTGCTGGTGTATTGAAAAAAGTACAAGGATATACATTTCCTTTTGAGTCAATTGAACATGTTATTCTTCCAGCAGAACAGAAAAATTCGGTTCTTAATTCTTTTTCAAGAAAATATTGAGAATTTCTCTCGAGCTGCTCTTGACTAGGACGATAATCATCAATACTTTGGTTTCCCTCTAGTAATAAATTCAAATTAATATCTTTTTTAGATAACCCTAAATCAATAAAATATTCCAATAAAGTCGGTATATCATCAATGTTATATTTAGTCACTGTCGTTGCAATTCCTACAGATATACCACTTTCAATCGAAAACTTAATATTATCTATAGCTCTATTATAAAATAAAGTATCATTATTTAGACCAAAATGAAAATCGTAATTCATCTTATCAGTACTATGGAAACTGTAGGTAAGTCTTTCAATTCCTATAGAAGCTAAATTAAGAATAACATTTCTATTCAACAAATGTCCATTTGATATTACTGATACTCTAAAACCTAATTGTTTTGCGTATCTTAATATATCCAAAAAATCGCTTCGTGCAAATGGTTCTCCTCCAGAAAACCCTATATAATAAGTTCCAAGTTTCTTTAATTCATGTAATAACTCTTTTAGTCTTGATGTAGATATTTCATCATTAGCAACATGATTCTCTCCTTGATAACAAAAAAAACATTTTGCATTGCATTTATATGTCACATCAATTTCAACTTGAAATAATCTGTTATTAATAACTGCGATATTCTTTATTTCATCTAAATAATTTTTATTATTCTCCACAATAATCATTTTTATACCCCCTATAATATTTGGTTAATGGTTAAAGACAGATTTAATACGTTTTTATAGCATTTTTTTCTTATTTATTAGCAGCAACTAATTCTATCGCAAGCAACTTGATTACTAGCTACAATTCCATTTCCATCTGATAGCAATATAGTAATTCTAATAATTGGTTTTCTCCACATATCATTCACCTTTCCTTTATATTTCTTAAACCATTAACCCTAAAATCGACATCAATCCCCGTTTAATAAAAAACTCACCCATGGTTATAAAATGAAAAGCAATTATAATCTAAAAACATTCAAGTTTTTTGATTGCATAGTCTTAGAAATTCATGCTCCAAAATTTTGACATTTACTATCCAAAACTCCAAGAAGCTCCAAGGGTGTGTAGTTTTTTATTCATTTAACTGTTTTTCATGGTTCTTCACATTCAATATCAAACCGATCATGCAATTCTAAGGTGCTGATTTTTCATCTGTTCTACAAAACATCAAAATTGTTCACAAGGGTTCGTTGTCACTATTTCACTCTTACCCCTAGAAATTCATATATTTATCCCCTCAAAACGTCAATTTCACCCAAAAAATACCCCAAAAATGCATAAAAAAAACGATAGTTTACATCGCTTTTTTGGCTCTACTAAGGGATATATAAGCAGTTCTTTAGGGTTGTAATGGTGCCGAAAATAGGACTCGAACCTACGACCTGCTGATTACGAGACAGTTGCTCCATCAATTTATGAATTTTAAAGCTATTATCCATATACAAATTTATGCGCTTATCTTAGTAATTCAATTCATCAAAAGATGTAATTCATTTAAAATCTTCTTCATATAATTCGAAATACAATTTCTCTCTCGCTTCTTTGTTATCAATTAAATCAGATATTAAATATCCTTCATCATCGATCAAATCAACTGATGCTCCATTTTTAAGAAGATAAGACTTTATAACTTTGTTTTCCCTTATTACAGCATAAAACAAGGCTGTTCTTCCATCATTGTCCCGTAAATTTATATTTGCGCCAGCTTCTACTAAATGTTTGACACTTTGAAAATTATCCCATGCTGTAGCAAGGACAATAGCTGGACAGTCAGTGTGTAAATCTGGGTTTGCTTCTTTACTAATTAGATATTTCACAATATCGCTGTACTCTGCAGATGCGTGTATTAATGGAGTAAACCCATCAGAATCACAGATATCCATTAAAGCTCCAGATTCACATAAATACTTTACAACTTCAAGTTTATTTTCTTGGGTAGCTAAATGTAATGATGTTCTACCTCTACAATCAAACCTGTTAATATCATAACCATTAGAAAGGAGAATTTTTACATTTTCAAGAAGTCCATAACTTGATGCACAAGCAAGTGCATCATTATTCTTTGATGGTTCTTGTCTTATTAAATTCTCTAAAATCACAGGGTTATTAATCATCGAAGCAATCTCTATAGGATTAAGCCACTTGTGATTTGTTATAGATAAATCCGGATATTGTGATAGTAAGTATATTACAAATTTAAGATTCTCGTTATAAACTGCGACATGCATTAATGTATTTCCATATGAGTCAGTGCTATTAATATCGTTAGATGCTAAAAAATCATTCAGTTTATCTTCATTATAAAATCGAAACAGTTTTTTATAACTAGTACGCATGTTTGCTCACCACTTACTTCAATTTTCTCTTTATAAATCAACTTAGATTCTTAGCATCAATTTACTCATTATATATGGTAATTTTCTTTAGTTACTTCATAATCACATATGAAATTATTTATTTGTTGCAATTTGATTAATATGCATCTAGTGGACATGATGCATACCTAATAAGTGGTGCCGAAAATAGGACTCGAACCTACGACCTGCTGATTACGAGACAGCTGCTCTACCACCTGAGCTATTTCGGCACAAACTCTATAAATATTTCTTAATCGTTCTATCACTTGCAAAAACTCTTATGGCTTCTTTATAGGTTTTAATCTCTATACTTCCATTACATGAATACTCACCATCTGCATTCCATCTAACTTTCTCATCTGTTTCAATGAAAAAATGATCAGATACAAGATGCAAATCTTCACCTAATCTTTTACCCCCTCTAATCAAAGATGATAAGAATCTAAATCTCCACATCTTTTTACTTCTCTTAAAAAATCTCAGTTCAAATAAACCATCGTTTAATTTAGCATTCGAAAAATTGATTAATCTCATACCACCAACTCGGTTGGTGCTCAATCCCAAAACCATGACGCATTCACAATCTATAGCTTCACCATTCGTTACGATTCGAATCGGATAACGATAATCAAGTGCTAAATCTTGCATCGCAGCGATGACATATGCTAAATAACCATACTTTTTAATATGTCTTCTAGAAACATCATAGCTTACTCTAGTTAAAATACCAGAGGATGCAGTATATATGAAATATTGTTGATTGATTTGATTGACATCAATCAATACAGGTTTAGACTCAAAAAATATCTTTAGTGATCTTTTTATGCTTCGGTTGATACCAAGGATTGCTGCTATGTCATTGGCTGTTCCACTAGGCAGGACACCTATGATAGGTTTAATTTCAGATTTCATCATGCCATTGACGACTTCATTAATGGTTCCATCACCTCCAGCGACTAAAAAAACATCATAAGCTGAAGCTTCTTTAAATGCTGTTTTTTCTAAATCTCTAGGTGCTTTAGATTCATAAATTGTCAATTCATGGTCTGTATTTTCAAATAGACTTGTAACATATGGTAATTTAGATTTGAAATTCACACGTCCACTTGCTGGATTATATAATAATAAAAATTTCATAGTTCCCTACCCTCATGACGCTATTTTAACACAATACTTCCAATAAAAAAAGAATTGTGTAGATGTTTTACACAACTCTTAATTATCATTTTACTTTTTAAGGAAATTACATATGTATTGGTTTATCTACAGCACCATGTGCAGCTTCTAAAACAATTTCTGAAAGGGTTGGATGAGGATGAATAGTATGTGCTATTTCATAAGCCGTACCTTCTAATTCCATTGTTACACCTAATTCAGCAATTAAATCTGATGCATTATATGAGAAGATATGAGCGCCAAGTATTTCTTTATACTTTTCACTTACGATTAACTTAATAAATCCATCTTTTTCATTATCAGCCATTGCTTTACCACTTGCTAAAAGTGGGAAAGTAGATACTTTATAAGGTATGCCTTTAGCTTTGACTTCTTTTTCAGTTAAACCGATTGTTGATATTTCTGGAGATCCATAAACAGCATTTGGAACACGATCATATCGCATGGATGCTTTTTTACCCATGATATGTTCAGCTGCGACTAAGCCTTCAGCAGATGCAACATGCGCTAGCATATACTTACCATTCACATCGCCTATTGCATAGACGTTAGGAACACTCGTTTGCATAAATTCATTGGTTTCAATCGCATTTCTATCCATCTTGAGTTTCAACACTTCTAATCCACTCGTATTTGGACGCATACCGACTGAAACTAAGATAGTATCAGCTTTCACTTTAGTCTCTTGACCTTGATTGACATAAGTCACTTCATTGCCTTTAACTTCTTTGACTTCTGATTCAGCATAGATTTCAATGCCATCTCTTTTCAAGGTCTTTGTATATGCATTTCTCACATCATCATCCATCATTGGTAATATTCCATCTAGTTTTTCAATGATGGTCACCTTTGAGCCCAATGATGAGAAAATCGTTGCAAATTCAATACCGATCACACCACCACCAATAATCACTAGTGATTTGGGTGCATTTTCGATTTGAAGAAGTTCTCTACTCGTTACAGCAATCTTCGCTTCATATGCTTCTTTAAGTCCAGGAATTGGGGGAATAATAGGACTTGCTCCAGTTGCTAATATCAATTGTTTAGTTTCTAAAACTTCGCCACTGACTTCAACTTGTTTCGCACTTAATACTTTGCCTAATCCAGAAAAAACTTCGACTCCATTTTTCTTTAAGAGTCCAGCAACACCCATTGTTAACTTCTTAACAACGATATTTTTTCTCTTTAACATCAAGTTCCAGTCAAAAGAAACTTGTCCATCAACAACGACACCATATTCAAGTGCGTGTTGAACAGTCTTATAGACCTTAGCATTCTTTAATAATGTTTTTGTAGGAATACATCCGTGATTTAAGCAGATCCCTCCAACAACTTCTTTTTCTATGAGAGCAACCTTTGCACCTAGTTGTGCTAATTTAATAGCTGAAACATAACCACCAGGTCCTCCACCTAATACGATGACATCATATGACTTCATTTATCATCACCTCAATTTAATAGTAACATCATTGGGTCATTTAATAAAGACTTAATTTCAGATAAAAATCTTCCGGCGTCTGCACCATCAATCACGCGATGATCAACTGCGAGTGAAAGTGGTAAGACATAGGCAACTTTAATCTCGTGATTGATCACAACTGGTTTTTCACTTATTTTACCAATTCCTAAAATAGCAACTTCAGGATGATTGATGATTGGTGTACCATAAGCAACATCTGCTGCTCCAAAATTAGTTATCGTAAACGTCGTATTTTGTAGTTGGGCCAATTGAACGGTACGGTTGATTGTCTTATCAGCAACTTCTCTTAATTCTTTTGCTAGTTCTAAAATACTCTTTTGATCTGCATCTTTAATATTAGGAACAATCAATCCAACTGGTGTATCAACAGCCATGCCTAAATTCATATATTTCTTATAAATCATCCGTTCATTTTCTTGATCGAAGCTTGCATTAAAATGAGGGAATTTCTTTAAAGCTAAAACAACTGCTTTCATGACAAATGCCATATAAGTTAGTTTAATATCTTGAGCTGCAGCTTGTTCTTTGACTTTATTTCTAAGATCAACAAGTTTATCGACAATCACTTCATCCATTAAAACAGTATGAGGAATGATTTGTTTAGATAATGTCATACTTCTGACAACTGCTTTTCTTAAATTCGTAATAGGAACATATTCAACCTCACCTTGAGCTGACATCGATACCTTCGGTATCGTTACAGTTTGAGGTGCTTTTTTGTTTTCAGATGCACTATAAATATCTTCTTTTAAGACTCTACCAAATTCACCAGATCCTTCAACCTTCTTTAGGTCAACGCCTAAATCTTTTGCGAGTTGTCTTGCTACTGGAGTTGCAAGGACTTTTTGTTCAGTAGGTTGTTTTGTTTGTGAACTTTCATCGCTTGATGCCATCATATCTGATGACACTTCAATTTCACCAATAACACCAGGTGCAGATTTACCTTCAGTTAGTGGTTCTTTTTTCTCTTTAACTGCTTCAGTTGCACTACCATCGTTAATTAAAACAATGGTTTGTCCAACCTCAATGGTATCTCCAACTTGAGCTCCAAGTTTTTCAACGATACCATCAACTGGAGATGGTAGTTCAGCATTTACCTTATCGGTTTCGACAATGACAAGTGTTTCGCCTTCTTTAACTTGAGCTCCAACTTTAAAAAACCATTTTAAAATTTTCCCTTCATGAATCCCTTCGCCGATATCGGCAAATTTAAAATCATACATCATTTGACCTCCCTTTAAAACTTAGCAACTTTTTTAATTGCTGCTGCTATTCTTTCTGGTTGTATAAAGTGATAATGCTCACCTTTAGCAAGTGGAACAGTAATATCAAAACCTGTGACTCTTGTAGGTGCAGCTTCTAAATATAGGAATGCTTTTTCATTAACAATTGAAATCAATTCAGCGCCAGGACCATAGGTTTTCACTGCTTCTTGTACAACAATAAATCTTCCAGTCTTTTTAACAGAATTAATAATTGTTTCTTCATCAATTGGAGATATAGATCTAAGATCTATGAGTTCAACACTAATATTGTCATCTTCGATTAACTTGATTGCTTTTTCTACTTCTCTAACAAAAGCTCCCCAAGCAACGACGGTTACATCAGTACCTTCTTTAACAACCTTAGCTTTTCCAATTGGAATGCGATACATCTGTTCAGGTACTTCTTGCTTGCCTGAGCGATAGATTCTTTTAGGTTCCATAAAGATCACAGGATCTGGATCCTCAATTGCTGAGATTAATAATCCCTTCGCATCATAGGGTGTTGATGGAATGACTACCTTTAATCCAGGAATGTGACCTAATAAAGTTTCAATGCTTTCTGAGTGATGTTCTAATGCTCTAATGCCACCGCCTACAGGAAATCTTACAACTAGAGGTAACGAATACCCACCTCTTGTTCTATTTCTATATCTAGCCATGTGTGTGACGATTTCTGTATATCCAGGAAAAACAAATCCATCAAACTGTATTTCAGCAACTGGAATCAATCCATTGATTGCCATGCCAATAGCACTACCAGTAATTGCTGCTTCAGCAATTGGGGTATCAAATACACGATCTACGCCATATTTTTTTTGTAGACCCGCTGTTACTCTAAATACGCCGCCTTCAAATCCAGTATCTTCTCCAAAAACAACAACTCTTGAATCATCTGCCATTTTTTGATCTAATGCCTGATTGATAGCATCTAATAAAGTGATAACTGCCATATTATTTACCTCCTTGCTCTAAATACTTTTTATATTCTTCTAATTGTTCAATTAAATTAGGTGTCATCTTTTCATAAGTATACTCAAAGATATCTTCTAATTTTGCAGGACCAGATGCTTCAACTTGCTTGAATGTGTCTCCAACGAATTTTAAATTTTCTTCTTCAAGTTTTTGATCTTCTTCTTCGCTCCAATAACCTTTATCAATTAAATATTTCTTGAAACGAATTAAAGGATCTTTTAGTTCCCACTCTGCTACTTCATCATCAGAACGATACATTGTTGGATCATCTGAAGTGGTGTGTGGCCCTAGACGATAAGTAACAGCTTCAATTAAGACTGGACCTTTACCAGATCTTGCATGGTCAACTGCTGCTTTAGTCGCAACATACATAGCAAGTACATCATTCCCATCAACTTGAATACCAGGAATACCAAATGCAACTGCTTTTTGAGCAAGAGTTGCTGCTCTAGTTGCTTTTGATCTTGGTGTAGATATTGCATATTGGTTATTTTGAATCACGACAACAAGTGGTGCATCATATGTTGCAGCAAAATTCATACCTTCATAGAATTCTCCATGAGAAGTACCTCCATCACCAATGGTTGCTAGTGCAACTTCATTCTTCTTAAGAATCTTAGATGCATATGCAATGCCAGCAGCATGGTTAATCTGTGAGCCAATAATGACATCAACAGGTAGAACCTTTACACCTTCATTAAAATGGTTTCCCCATTCGTTGCCATACCAATAAAGATAAATTTGTTCTAAAGTTACACCTTTATAAAGCATAGCATTGAGTTCTCTAAATGCAGGAACTAACCAGTCTTGTTCTTCTAGTGCAGCCATGGCACCAACTTGAGCAGCTTCTTGCCCTCTATTTGGTGCATAGGTAAGCATACGGCCTTGTCTTTGATACTGAACAGCTTTAATATCTGCCGTTCTACCTAAAGTCATAATTTGATACATATGTAGCAATTCTTCTTTTGCTATATTAGGCTCCAATTTAGGTGTTACAATCACA
Organism: Bacillota bacterium; assembly: GCA_018817915.1. Classification (GTDB taxonomy): domain Bacteria; phylum Bacillota_I; class Bacilli_A; order Acholeplasmatales; family Acholeplasmataceae; genus Peloplasma. The sequence continues at coordinate 4,010 of JAHISX010000013.1, read as the reverse complement.
CCCTTTGGATCTAAAATCATGAGTTTTTTCTTCTTTAGCGGGTCATAATCATTAAATAACATGAGTAAATACCTCCTTCGCATTTTCACCCTTATTATACTAGAGCGAGGAGGTTAATTCAAAGGCTTTGCTTATAGGTTAAAAATTCATAATTTGCTAATTTAAAAATATTGTTTTGACGTCTTTGTAAAGCCATTGATTTGTTGTTTATAATATATATGTTATAGTGCAAAAATTAAAATTTTATTATTAAAAAAAGAGAAATAGTCAATATTTCTCTTTTCTTTTCAAGTGCTTATTTATTTTCTTTTTTCTAAATTCATTTGAAGCAATAAAACCATTTCTCTAAGTGTTTTAGCAGCAACAGCAGTTGATGCACCACTAGGATCAAGCATCGGAGCTAATTCAACAAAATCAGCAGCAACTAAATTGTTTAGCTTCTGAAATTGATCAAATGCCCAAAGTAAATCTTTATATTGCATGCCACCTGGTTCTGGTGTTCCAGTGCCAGGGAACACTGAAGGGTCTAAGACATCTAGGTCAATCGTAATATAGACTGGAACATCTTTCAATTTTTCCACGACTTGATCTAAACCTTGAAAGTCGAATTTACGCATATGGACGTGTCCACTAGCTGCCCAATCAAACTCTGGTTTTTCACCACTTCTAATCCCAAATTGATAAATCTTTCCATCACCAACAAATTCATGAACATGTCTCATGAAAGTCGCATGAGACATGACTCTTCCAAAAAACTTTTCTCTTAAATCTGTATGTGCATCTAAATGGATGATATGTAGGTTTGGATATTTTTCATAAACTGCTTTAATCACAGGGTAACTAACTAAATGTTCTCCACCAACCATCATTGGTGTTTTGCCATCATTTAAAATTTGTTTAGTTGCATCATAAATGATCTCTAAAGCATCATCCACAGCGCCAATTGGTAAATCTAAATCACCAACATCAGCTGTCTTAAACTCATTTAAGTCTCTTTCGCGATATGGCGAATACCATTCGACACCAAATGAGTCAACACGAATTGCATTACCTGCAAATCTTGTACCTGGTCTAAATGATGTTGTTGCATCCATCGGAACACTAAAAATAACCACATCTGCTTCTTCATAAGTACTCTTACAGCTTTGATAGGATAAATCTACTTTATTCATCTGCATATAATTCACTCCACTTTTCCCAATATTCTTTATCGATGATCTTAATATAACCACCTTCGGTATCACTTAAAATCATTGAGCCACTTCTTTGATAAAAATCTAAATCATCTAATATATCTTGACTAATAATCTCACCTGGAATCACAATTGGAATACCTGGTGGGTAAATCATCACTGATTCAGCAGCAATCTCATCAACAGCTTGATTCAAAGGCACATACTTCTTAGGTGCATGATAAGCTTCTCTAGGTCTTGTATAAGCTTGAGGGAAACTATATTTAACCTTAGACTTAATTGGTGTTAAGTTCATTGGCATATATTTATCAGAAACAATCTTTAAAGCATCAACTAATGCATCTAAATCCTTTTGAGTTGTCCCAATGGATAAAACAGCAAGGATAATTTGTGTTTCAGCCAATTCTAATTGGATATGATGTTCATCAAACAATTCCTTATAGACATCAAAACCCGTAATACCTAAACCAGAAACTTTAACAATAATCTTAGTTTGATCATAATTAAAGGCATCTCTACCTATGAAATGAGATTTTTCTATAGCTTCTAGACCAGGAATAAGATTGATTTTTCTTCTGCTTTCTTCTGCCATCTCAATGATTTTAGGAATTTCGATAGGACCATCAAAATAAATCGTTTTTCTAGCAACATCTAAACTAGCCATTAATAAACTGCTTGGAGATGTACTTTGAATCATATTAATCGTCGATCTTAATCTAATATGATCAACCATAGGTCCTTGCGTAATCAATATTGAACTTTGAGTCAGTGATCCAACTGTTTTATGTAAGGAGCATGATCCCATATCTGCTCCAGCTGCCATTGATCCAATGGGCAGTTGATCTGAAAAGGGAAAATGCGATCCATGTGCTTCATCAACAATAACCATCATTTCATATTCATGAGCGAATTCAACAATGCGCTCTAAATCGCTTGTAACACCGAAATATGTCGGATTGATAACAAAGACGGCTTTTGCATCTGGATTGTCTAAAATCGCCTGTTTGACATCTTCAAACGCCATATGGTTTGCAATCCCGAGTTCATTATCGATATCAGGCTTAACAAAGACTGGAACAGCACCACTTAAGATCAAAGCATTAATGGCTGATTTATGAACATTTCTAGGTAAAATGATTTTCTCTTTAGCACGACAAACAGACATAATCATCGATAAAATACCCATTGTTGTTCCACCAGTTAAAAAATAGGCTTTCTCAGCACCAAAAGCATCAGCCATTAATTCGGCTGCTTCATAAATGACACCTGTTGGTCGATTTAAGTTATCTAGTCCTCTTGGTGCATTCGCGTCCAGCTTATACATTTGCTGACCAGTAAAATCCATCATATCATTATGAACCTGTCCTAGTTTATGTCCAGGTACATCATGAGAAACAGTATGTGAATTTGCATATTCTAATAGTTTGGTATAAAAGGGTGTAAGTCGATGATCTTTTTCCATGTATCATTCACCTTTCAAAATGCAAATCTATTTTAACACTTTTCATAGTTTTTTAGAAATAAAAAAACAATATTTTCTGATATTTATTGATAAATAGTCTTTTGCATGACCATATTTCTAATCGTGGTATAATAAAATAAAAAGCGAAAGGAGATTTTAATACATATGAATATATTATTTGCATCACTCGCTTTAAATATCACTTTGACATTATCTGTTGTCGCTGTTCTAATTTTTATCTTAGTATTTGAAAGACTTTGGCTGAAGAAAAGGGAAGAAACTATCAATAAATGGACAATTGTTATCATTTATTTAATTACATTTGCTCTACTTGTTGCGTCCTTGATTTTCGTTTTAATAACTTGGAACTTTGATGTATCAACCTACATTCAAAAAATAATAACCGATTTAAAAACATTGCTTAGTGAAAGCATTGGTCCACTGATTAACAGTGGTCTTGTAATCTTCGTTTCAGTGACCATTCTAAAAGTGGTTAAAGTTGCTTTAACACACTACAGCACAAGAGAAGGTCCACTCAAAAAACGTAAACAAACGATGACCAAAATAATCAACAGTATCACTTATTATCTAGTTTCGATTTTAGCAATATTGATTATTTTAGCTATATGGGGCGTTAATGTCCTTCCAGCAATTGCAGGCTTAGGTATATTAGGACTTGTGATTGGCTTAGGTGCTCAAAAATTCATCAATGATTTGATTAGTGGTTTCTTTATTGTTTTTGAACATCATTATGATGTTGGTGATCGGATTGAAGTTCAAGGTTTTAAAGGTGATGTGATTGATATTGGTCTTAAGACCACTAAAATCAGAAATTGGAAAGGCGATGTAAAAATAGTTGCCAATGGCGAGATATCTAACTTAATTAATTTTTCAAGAAACTATTCGATTGCAATTGCAGACTTCAGTATTGCTTATAAAGAAGATGTTCAAAAAACGATTGAATTACTTTCCCTTGAATTACCTAAGATGAGAGCTGAATTTCCTGTCATGCTTGAAGATCCACAAGTTCTTGGTGTTATTGAATTGGCAAATAGCGGTGTCAATATGCGCGTCATAGCTAAAACTGAAAGTGAACAGCATTACGCGATTGAAAGAGAACTTAGAAAACGAATTAAAGAAGCATTGGATGCAAATGGCATTGAGATTCCATTTCCACAAATTGTTGTTCATCAAGCAACTGAAGAATAAAAAATAAAGGGGCTGTAACGAAATGAAGATTTAGTTTTCTTCATGGACCCAACAGTCCTTTTTTCTTTATCTTACTTACTGGATTGTGGATAAACCATCAAAAACACCCGTTTTTGAGCATGTTTAAAAGGAATTCATAAAGAATC
>JAHISX010000081.1 GCA_018817915.1 Bacillota bacterium | reverse complement strand
TCATGACGAATCTCTTTTAAACATGCCAGAAAACAGCTGGTTTTGATATGTTTTCCACAATGAGATGGCTAAGATAAAGAAAAAAGGACTGCTAAGTCCATGAAGAAAATTAAATCTTCATTTCGTTACAGCCCCTTTTTTATTGCATAGAATGATGTTATAATAAAAGAAAACATTGGGGGTTCACTCTAAATCAAGATTGATCTTTTTTTTCATATCTTACAATTCCCTTAAGTGACTTTCAAAGTACAATGTATCGATGTATAATCAAACTATAGAGATTGTATTAGGAATTAAGGTAATATTATAAGGAGGCATTTTATGGTTACAAAGAAAGTATTTTTGGACTTATGTATATTTATGATGATCCTTGGAATTGTTGTGGGCTTTATTTTCCCTTTTTATGCTTTATTGATGGGAATACCTAGTTCATATGTCCTAACACCTAAATATTTCTTATCATCAATAGCTGCTGGTGTTTTTGTAGGTATTTTCAATTATGTTTTAGCAAAAGTCATTGTTGGTAAAAGAGTGAAAGTCTTAGCAACCCGCATGAATAAAATAAAAGATATTATATCAGAGCGCAATAAAAGTGCTATCTATATTGATTGTGACGATGCAAATTGCACCATTGATGTTGATTCAGAAGATGAATTAGGAGAAGCTGCAATTGCTTTTAATGCCCTTGTATCATCTTTGGCAGTATCATATAAAACAGAAAACAGTTTGAAAGTATTTAACAAAACAATCTCAAGTAGACTAGAACTCAATATTTTGTGTGAGACTGCACTTAATCAAATTGTTGATCATAGTGATTCTGCTGGAGGTATGATTATTGTTGATCAAAATGGATTGTTAGAAATCATATCTCATCGTGGGATTAAAGAAAATAAGGATATCCTAAATCATGAAATCATCTGGCGCGTACTCAAGACAACAAAAATGGAATCGATAAGACTTCCATTAGATATTGCTATTGATGGTATTTTAGTTACCTATCAACCTAAAGAAATACTGTTTGTTCCAATAGTCTATAAAGAATTATGCTTAGGTATTATTTTATTAGCTTCAACAGATACTTATAGTGAACAAATTAAAAATGATATCCAATTACTAAATAGTAGTTTTGCTTTAGCATTAAAAAACTCATTAAGTTATAATCAACTTCAAGAGTTAGCTGCTAATGATCCACTGACAAATATATTTAATCGTCGTTTCGGCATGTTAAGACTTGAAGAAGAATATAATCGTTCGATTCGAATGAATATTCCACTTGGTGTGTTTATTGCCGATATTGATTTCTTTAAGAATGTTAATGACACCTATGGACATACAGTTGGAGATCACGTACTCATCCAAATAGCAAGAACAGCTAAACAAGCTTTAAGAGAAGGTGACATCTTTATCAGGTATGGAGGAGAAGAATTTATGGCAATCCTTCCAGGTGCTTCAATCCAAGATATCAAACTTGTTGCTGAACGCTTTAGAAGAATGGTTCAAGAATCTTCTTTACAGCATTTGAATCAAGAAATTAAAGTTACGATTAGTATTGGTATTACATCATTCCCAGAAAATGATGCATCTAAAATGGAAGACTTGATTGAAACTGCTGATCAGGCATTATATCAAGCTAAAGAAACTGGAAGAAACAAAGTCGTATAAAATTAAAACTCTTTCTCTAAATAAAATTAGGGAAAGAGTTTCTTTTTTATTTAAATAAGAATTTTAAGATAGGATCAATTTCTGCTAATATAGGAACTATAATTAATGAAACAATGCTCATCAATTTAATTAAAATATCCATGGAAGGTCCAGCTGTGTCCTTAAATGGATCTCCAACAGTATCACCTGTTACAGCTGCTTTATGAGATTCTGATCCTTTACCACCCAAATTGCCTTCTTCAATATGCTTTTTAGCATTATCCCAAGCACCACCAGAATTCGCCATAAAGACTGCCAGCATAATCGCAGAGACCAAGCCTCCAACAAGCAAACCACCTAAACCTTCAGCTCCTAAAAAGATTCCTGCAACAATGGGTGAAAAAACAGCAATCATCGCTGGTAAAATCATTTCTTTTAAAGCTGCCTTAGTTGAGATATCAACACATTTAGCATAGTTTGGTAGTGATGTTCCTAACATAATACCTGGATCTTCATAAAATTGAGACCTAACTTCTTCAATCATTTTGTTAGCAGCTTTACCAACTGATTTGATTACAATCGCAGTAAATAAATAAGGTAACATCGCTCCTATAAATAAACCTACCATAACACCAGGTTGCAAAATATCAATTCCAGCCCCTTCAGATAAACCGGCTGATTTCTCAAAAGCAAAGAATAGCCCAACACTTGTTAATGCTGCAGAACCAATACAGAAGCCTTTACCAATAGCTGCTGTTGTGTTACCAACAGAATCAAGTTTATCAGTTATTTTTCTCACACCTTCATCAAGTTTACACATTTGAGCAATCCCACCTGCATTATCAGCAATCGGTCCATATGCGTCAACTGAAATTGTAATACCTGCGGTTGATAACATACCTACGGCAGCTAAGGCAATTCCATACATATCGTTTGTAAAAAGATAAGAAATAACAATACCAGCAACTAAAATCATTACAGTTAAGAATGTTGACATCATTCCAACTGCAAATCCTGAAATAACATTGGTCGCGTGACCTGTCTGAGATTGACTAGCAATTTCCTTAACGTGCTTATAGTCGCTTGAAGTATAGTATTCAGCAATGAACCCGATACCTACACCAACAACTAATCCTGTAGCAACTGCGCCAAATGTACCCCATGCGCGCACACCATCAAAAATGATTTGACTGAATATTAAACTTGCCACAAGCATGATACCAGCAGCAACATAAGTTGAGACACTTAAGGCAAACTGAGGATTATTCCAATTTCTAGCTCTTACAAACCAAACTGCAGCAACTGCTGCTAAAGCACCTAAACCAGCGATTAATAAAGGAAAGATCACTGATCCAATGATATTTGATAAAATTTCATTGGTTACTATGGTTGTTCCTTCAATGACATGATGTGGTGTAAAGGATACGAATGCATATAACCCTAGAGTTAAGGCTGAAATGATAGAACCAATATAAGATTCTGTTAAATCAGAACCCATCCCTGCGACATCACCAACATTATCACCAACATTATCAGCGATGACAGCGGGATTTCTAGGATCATCTTCTGGGATACCAGTTTCTACTTTTCCTACCAAATCAGCTCCTACATCAGCTGCTTTAGTGAATATGCCTCCACCTACACGACCAAATAGTGCAATTAATGAAGCACCTAATCCATACCCTGTAACTGTATTTACTGCATGTGTTAAAGCAATATATTGTTCTTTAGGATCGGTACTATTACCTCCATAAACCCAATAAAAAATAAAAAAGAGCACACTTAGTCCGAATAGTCCTAGTCCAACGACTGTAATACCTAAGACTGATCCTCCGGAAAATGCTACTCTTAAAGCTCCAGACATACCTTTAGTATTTGCTGCAGATGCTGTTCTAGCATTTGCTTTTGTTGCTGTATGCATACCTATCCAACCTGCTAAACCTGAAAATAGTGCGCCTACTAAAAATGCAATTGCTGAACGCCAGCCCACACCCTCAGCCCCTTTTAATGCTGGAATGAGTTCGGTTAAGCTCAGCAATGCTGCAACACCTAAGGCAAAGTAAACAATAATCCTATATTGTCTTTTCATAAAAGCCATAGCTCCCTCATGAATATACGATGAGATTGCTTCTATGCACTCATGATTAACTTCCATCTTCACGACTTTTCGATAAAGAATAAAAGCATAGAGTAAAGCAATTAAGGCTGAAACAGCTGCAATACCGACAAAAATGGTAGTAGTAGAAAATTGGTTAAATAACATAAGTTTTCTCCCTTTCATTATGCTTGCCATACAAGTTAGATTCAGTTGTTTTTCAGTGGTGAAATATATATTTTTATTTTAACATACATTTTTAAAATACCAAGCATCTTTATTATTTTTCTATAAAAATAAAAAAGCACAATGATTTTTAGATCAATGTGCTTTGATTTATCTATTTTAGTAATAACCTGAGACTGTTCAAAATAACTAAGATAGTTGAAGATTCATGAGCAACAACACCAATAGTAATCGAGAAACTAGTAAATAAAGAAATGTTGAATGCACCTAAGATGTTACTAAGCATTAAAATTGTTATGACACTTACAGCGAAAATAACATTTTGTAGTGTAACTCTTCTCATCCGTTTAGCTAAATTAATCATTTTAGGCAGGTTTTCCAATTTATCATTCATAAAGATAATATCAGCAGTTTCCAATGAGACATCAGTTCCTGTGCCCATTGCTACGCTAATATCAGCAGTTGCTAAGGCTGGAGCATCGTTGATACCGTCACCAATCATCATAACTTTTCCTACTGATTGTTGAAGTTCCTTAATTTTTCTAACTTTATCTTCTGGGAAGCAATCTGCTTCAAAACTATCAACACCAGCTTCTTTAGCGATTGCTGCTGCTGTGAACTTGTGATCTCCAGTGAGTAATATTGATTGAATACCTAAATTTTTTAGTGCAATCATGACATCTTTAGCATTCTCACGAATTGTATCCATTAAAGCTGCAAATCCGACCATTTCACCATTCTTAATGACTGATATGATGCTGTGACCAAGACCAGTACAACGATCAAGTTTTTCTTGCATTTCTGGATGCATTGTATAATCAAATCGCCCAATTTGCCAAATATCTTCATTGTACTTAGCTTCCATACCTCGTCCAGATATTTCTTTTGTTTCGATATCACTTAATAAATATTTATCATCTAAAGAGTCAACGATTGCTTTCGCAAGTGGATGTTCAGATTGTTTTTCTAATGTATAAAGGATTGAAATAACTTTTTCTTTATCAAGTGTTGAGATAGCTTCAATACGGACAACCTTAGGAACACCTGTTGTAATTGTTCCTGTTTTATCAAAAACAACTGCCTTTAAGCCAATCAGTTCCTCTAAATGCTTACCACCTTTAATTAAGATTCGATGATGTGCAGCATTTGATAAAGCAGATAAGGTTGCAGGGGTAATAGAAGCAACAAGCGCACAAGGAGAACCTACTACTAAAACGATGATACCTCTATAAAATGCCTCTGAACTTGATAACCAACCAAAGATTGGTGGGACAAGCATGAATAAGACTGCAATTAGTATGACAACGTAAACATAATATTTTTCAATCTTATCAATTAATGTTTGAGATTCTGTTTTATCTTCTTGAGCATTTTTAACAAAATCAATAATCTTTTGAACAACTGATTCACTCGGGTCCTTAGTTGTTTCAACAACAATAGTTGATTCAATATTAATGGAACCGGCATAAACAAAATCTTTTGGACCACGATAAACTGGAACAAATTCTCCTGTGATTGCTGCTTGATTTAAAGAAGTAGAACCTGTGATAATATTTCCATCAACTGGAACCATTTGTCCAACCTTGACGATGACACGATCTTTAACTTTAATATCAGCAACTTGGACTTCTCTTTCTTTACCATTTTCGTAAAGTAGAGCAGTTTGAGGAGCTAGCTTTAATAAACTGGTTAATGCTTTTTCACTTTTTGATGTTGCATAAGATTCTAGAACACCACTAATCGAGAAGATAAGTATAAGGACAGCACCCTCTGAATAGTTACCAACGATAAATGCACCAAGCGCTGCTAATATCATGAGTATTTCTACATTGAGAGATTTATTTTTTATTGTTGCCAAAACACCTTCTTTGGCTTTAGCATATCCACCTACAACAAATGATAAACCAAATAAGATGATGACGATAAGTGCATTTGGATCAATTACCTTACCTAGTATAAAAGCTGCAATAATAAAGATGATGGATAAACTGACTGATACGGTTTCAATGATGAGTTGTTTTTTTGTCATAAAGACCTCCTACTGTTTAATTTAGTACAAATTTATTATAGCAAACTTTAATCAATTATTATAAATAAATGCTCTTTTTATTATAAATACACCCTCTATTTATAATTAAAATAATTTTAACTCAATATGATATACTAAAGATGAAAAAGAATGTGAAAAATGGTGATGAGATGAAATATGAATGGATTGATGAATATTGTCTAAATAAGAAAGGTGTTTCTAAGGATTTTAAGATTGAATGGGAAGCATCTCGGTTTATGATTGATGAGAAAATGTTTGTTATGATCGGGTCAGATAAAGCGAAAACAGAAATAATAAGCCTTAAATTAAATCCTGATTATGGTCTTTTATTAAGAAGTGAGTATAAGGACATCAAACCTGGATATTATTTGAATAAAGATCATTGGAATTCTATCAATTTAAATGGTGATGTCCCAGATGATTTGTTAAAAGAACTCATTGATCAATCATATCAATTGGTTTTAAATGGATTTTCAAAAAAGCGTCAGGAAGAAATCACAAATTTATCATCATAAACTATTTTTTTAATACGAAAATCGTTTATATTCATGACATTTTTGATATACTATTTAAAGAGGAGATGAGAACAATGAATTATATCCATGAAGACCATAAAATCTATGTTAATGATGAAACAGGAAAGCTAATTGTTAATGCAACATTCCCTTTTATTTCTGAAGGTGTCGTTGTTGTTGATCATACTTATGTTGATCCATCACTAAGAGGACAGGGCATAGCAAGTCAATTGATGCATGAGGTTTACAATCATGCAAAACATTTAGGTTATAAAGTTGTTGCAACTTGTCCATATGCTGTTGTTTGGTTTAAAAAGCACAAGGATCTTAATGATATTATTGATGAAGAACTTCAAGCGCATCTAGCTCCTGAATGTCAAATTTAACAGGAGATCATAAAAATGAATAAACCTTTGTTAATTTTAGTTTCAGGTGGTTCAGCATCAGGAAAGAGCACCGTCGTACAAGAAATTCTAGAGAGAGCTGGTTTAAATGATGTTCTGATTATCAAGCATGATGATTATTATCTCGATCAAACACATTTGCCTCTTGAAGAACGTTATAAAATGAATTATGACCATCCAAGCTCTCTAGATAATGAGCTTCTTTATCATCATCTAACAAAGTTACTTAAAGGTGAAGCTATAGATAAACCAATCTATGATTTTGACATTTATACAAGAAAAGAAGAAACAGAAGTTATTCAACCAAAACCAATTATTATTATTGAAGGTATTCTGATTTTAGAAAATGAGAAGATAAGAAATTTAGCAGATATTTGTTTATTTGTTGAACTTGATGATGATACAAGATTTATTAGACGCATGCTCAGAGACATGAAAGAAAGAGGTCGCTCTTTAGAAAGTATCATTGCACAGTATGAACAAACAGTTAAACCCATGTTTCATAAATATATTAAGCCAACAAAAAGATATGCTGATGTAATCATTCCAAATGATCGTAAGCATGATATAGCAGTTGATTTAATTGTTACAAAAATTAAGCAGATTTTAGGTGAGCGTCTATGATTCTTGTAATCGCAGCGATGCAAGAAGAAATTAAGCTATTTATGCATCAAGAGACACCACAATTGAGAATAAAACTCTCTGGTGTTGGTAAAGTCAATGCTGCTATGGTGTTAGCTGGATTTATAGCAACCCACCCTGTTGAAGCAATTTATAATTTAGGCTTTGCTGGGGCAACCCAACCTTATGAAGTGGGAGATTTAGTCTTAATTCAAGATGCACTTTATCATGATTTTGATTTGACACTTTTTGGTTATGAGAAAGGTCAAGTGCCTGGTTACCCATCTTTTTTTGAATCTGACCAAAAACTGGTTGATCAAATCAAAAAAGTCGTTCCAGATATTAAAACTGGTCGCCTATTTACCGGCGATTATTTTATGACTGACGAACAAGAAAATCCGTGTATATTAGATATGGAAGGTGCTGCACTTTATCAAGTTGCATATCTTAAGAAAATTCCTATTGTTAGTGTAAAGGTTATCTCAGATGTCATGGGAATGAATGATCACTATCAATCCTATAAGAAGTTTGAATCAAATGTTGGTGCGGAAATACTTAACCAAGTATTTTATAAATTATTTAAGGAGGTATAAAAATGAAAGGATTACTGATTTTAAGCCATCATGTAGAAGATGGAGAAGCTTTATCAACAAGGGCTTTGTTAATTAGAGCTGGTCTAAACGTAACCACAATCACTTTTGAAAACACTTTAGATATCGTTACAGCATTTGGATTAAAGGTTAAGGCAGATCATTTCGCAAAAGATGTTGTCATGTCCGATTATGATTTCTTAATTATACCTGGTGGAAGATATGTAGCAAAAGTCGTTGATAAAGATGTTAACATTAAAGAACTTGCTAAATATTTTAATTCACAAGATAAAATGATTGGTGCGATTTGTGCTGGTCCTCGATTCTTAGGTCAAGCAGGATTGCTTAATGGACGATCATTTACTGCATACGCAGGTAGTGAAGTTGATATGCCTAAAGGCATATATTTACCAAGTTATAAAGCAATTAGAGACCATAACATTGTTACTGCAAGAGGTGCAGGCGCTGTTTATGAGTTTGCATTTGAAATTGTCAAATATTTATTAGGGGAAGAAAAGGGTCATGCTCTGTTGAATAGTATTCTATTTTAGAACATATATGCATGCCTATATAGGCAAAAATGAAATCAAAAAGAAGTTTTAAAGCGTTGTTTTGGCCAACATTTATAGAATTATTATTTTTCATGCTCATGGGAACAGTTGACACTCTCATGTTAAGTAATTATAGCGACTATGCTGTAGGTTCTGTCGGTAATGCAAATACACTGATTATGATGTTTAGTGTTTTGCTATTGATTGTATCTAATGGTGTAGCCGTTTTAGTATCTCAATATTTAGGGGCAAAGAAAGAAGATGTAGCACATCGCATGATTGGCACTGGTATTATCGCTAATTTTGTCATTGGCTTTATTCTTGCTAGTGTCCTTGTTTTATCAGCTAATTTCTTGCTTCATCTTGTGAATACAGAAGCTGTTTTATTTGAAAATTCAAAAATATATCTTTCAGTTATTGCAATTTCATTATTCTTCGTAGCTGTAAGTAATGTCATTACTGCATCACTAAGAAGTTATGGCTTTGCTAAATATATTATGATTGTAGTCATTATTGCAAATATCTTAAATATCATTGGTAATTATGTCCTTATTTATGGATACTTAGGATTCCCAAGACTTGGTGTATATGGTGCTGCACTATCCACTTTAGGTGTTCGAGCATTGATGATGCTCATCTATTTCTTCCTACTCTTTAAGGTTTTGAAATTCAAATTAAACGAGATTAGAGTCAGTAGAGAAAGTGTAAAACAAATTCTTAGAATTGGTTTACCAAGTGCTGCTGAAAGCTGGACTTATACCATCATGCAGGCAGTCATTTTAAGCATGATTAACAGTCTTGGCGCTGATTTTACAACAGCAAGGACATACATCAATACAATCTTGACATACATCTATATTTTTAGTGTTGCCTTCGCATCTGCGAATGCTGTCATGACTGGTTATTATATTGGTGAAAGAAAATATGAAAAAGCCTATAAAGAAACATTCAAAAGTGCACTTAGAAATTTAATGATTATTTTGTCAATGATTTTAATTGTCAACTTATCTTCTAAATATATTTTAGGTGTTTTCACTACCAATCAAGTGATCATAGAAACAGCTAGAAAAGTCCTTTGGATTGCAGTATTTCTTGAAACAGGACGTAGTATAAACTTAATCATGATTCAGGCTTTAAGGTCTGCAGGAGATGCGACTTTTCCGCTTATTATAGCCCTTTTTAGCATGATTGGTATTGCAATACCACTTGCATATTTCCTGGGGATTTATATGGGCTTAGGATTGTTTGGTATCTATATTGCTTATGCGAGTGACGAGCTTATTCGAGCTGGATTTATGTTTTTTAGATGGCAATCCAGAAAATGGGAAGCTAAGAGTTATTACCTTGAAAAAACTTAATAAAATTAATTAGAAAATGTGAAAGCATAGATAATTTAAAAAGATTGAAAAACCTAATTTTTTGTCTTGACAATTTATAATAAATTGGTATAATTATATATGCGCTTGCACTATGGCCCGTTGGAGAAACGGTTAACTCACATGCCTTTCACGCATGCATTCATGGGTTCGAATCCCATACGGGTCACCATATATTT
>JAHISX010000080.1 GCA_018817915.1 Bacillota bacterium | reverse complement strand
TTTTTGTCTTGACAATTTATAATAAATTGGTATAATTATATATGCGCTTGCACTATGGCCCGTTGGAGAAACGGTTAACTCACATGCCTTTCACGCATGCATTCATGGGTTCGAATCCCATACGGGTCACCATATATTTTTAAAAGGCGTATTCGCTTAAAATAAGAGTTTTAGCGTAAACTCAGGAATGTACTCATAGCTCAATTGGATAGAGCGCTTGACTACGGATCAAGAGGTTGGGGGTTCAAGTCCTCTTGGGTACGCCATTATTCGGGAAGTAGCTTAGCTTGGTAGAGCGCCTGGTTTGGGACCAGGAGGTCGCAGGTTCAAATCCTGTCTTCCCGACCACTTATTTGCGGGTGTAGTTAAATGGTAGAACCACAGCCTTCCAAGCTGTTGACGTGAGTTCGATTCTCATCACCCGCTCCAAAAACACACTTCAACTGCTGATTATTTATCAGTGGTTTTTTTATTCTTTAAGCCTATTTGCTGTATAATAATAAGTAATATGATACAACAGTTGAGAGGTAAAACCATGTCAAGTTTTGAAGACCTTAGAATAGTTGATAATTTCTATCAAACCAGTAGTTATTTTCCAATGCCAACGATTTTAGTAAGTACACTTGATGACAATGGAAAGACCACGATTGGGGCATACAGTCTATGTTTTCCTTATTATGTTGCGGGTAAATCTTATTACGCAATGATTTTAGAATCTAGAAATAGTTCTAATACTGCTCAAAACATTTTAAAAAGAGGAAAAGCTGCTTTAAATTTTTTACCACACGACAAAGCTTACTTTAAAGAGACAGTTAGATTAGGATATCCTGGTGATACTTCAGAAGAAAAGATGGCAAGAACGAATCTGCATCTTGAAGATGGGTTAGCATCATTAGAAGATCATACGATAAGACCTCAGATCATTACCGAATCATTTCAAGTATTTGAATGTAGTTGGGCCGCTGAATTAGAAAATGCAAATGAATGCCAAGCCGGTCAATTAGAAGGATATGAACCACCATATAAAGATTTTAATGGAATCACGAGTAAATTTGGAGCACACTTCATTTTGAAAATTGATAAAATCGTAATGAAAGAAAAATATCATCAAGCAATCATTAGTGGTGTTAAGGCTAAATCATTTCCAAAGATACCAGTTGACTATGGATATCGAGATAATACACACTTTTGGTACACACCATCAACGAAATACTTAAGTGAACCAATTCCAGCAGCAAAAGAAATGGATATTAGAACTGTAAGATTTGCTGCAGATCGCACGGATCCCAATATAAAATTCACGGATGAAGCTTGTAAGAGATTAGTCAAAGTTCCTAGAATATTCTTAAAAGCGGCTTTAGAGAGTTGTGCGAAATGGGCAAGAGAAAATCAAATTACAGTGATTGATTCAAAAGAAATGGATATCATCAATGATAAAAGAAGTAAAGAGAAAAAATCTTAAGCAACATCGTTCGTATGAACATTAAGGAAAATAAAAATGTCCACAAAGAAATTAATAACTGATATATTAATGTATGTCATAGGAATTTTCATTACAGGATTAGGCGCTAATTTAATCGTTCATGGTAATCTTGGTAGTGGAGCGTGGGATGCAGTTGCTAAAAATCTTGGCATACTTATTTCAGTCAAATTTGCTGTTGCAGGAGCAATGATCAGTAGCTTTATTTTGATTATTGTTACTATATATAACAAGAAATGGAAATTTTTGATTGGTTTTATTCCAATTATAGGTCTTTTCTTTTCTGTTTATTTTTGGGATATCATTGTCTTTGGTTCTTATTATGCAGAACCCATTCTAATGAAAATCCTACTTTTCTCAGCTGGAGCGATTGTCTTATCTTTTGCATTAGGTTTGATCGTTGTTTCAACATTACCAGCTATGGTTTATGATGAAATGACTATTATACTTATGAAAGTCTTAAAAATACCTAGTTTCTTTAAAACTAGAATATTATTTGAGTTTTTTGCAGTTTTTCTTGCAATCGGATTAGGATATCTAGCAGGTATTGGATTTGGATTTGTGAGTTATGGTTCTGTTGCTTTATCATTTATTATTGGTCCACTCATTGCTTTTCAAATGAAATGGTTGTCAAAAATATTCCATCAAAAAAGAGTATGACTATACCAAAAGATTCATTTTTATTGTTGAATATTTAATTTTTTAGCGGTTGTGGTGAAATTGGTAGACACGCTATCTTCAGAGGGTAGTACTTCAATGTGTGTGGGTTCGAGTCCCATCAACCGCACCA
>JAHISX010000079.1 GCA_018817915.1 Bacillota bacterium | reverse complement strand
TTGGAGCCCCTAGTAACCTTTCTGCTTTAAGGTGAAAAGAACATCGGGATCACTTTTATTAAGGTATTTGCATTTTTTACCACCAAAATAAAAGAGGAGGTAAAAAATTATGTCACGTTACACTGGACCAACTTGGAAAATCTCTCGTCGTTTGGGTTATTCAATTTCAGAAACTGGAGTTGAACTTAAAAAACGCCCTTATGCACCTGGTCAACATGGACAACGTCGTTCTAAAGTTAGCGATTACGGTACCCAACTACATGAAAAACAAAAAGTAAGATTCACTTATGGCGTATCAGAAAAGCAATTTAGAAAGACATTCAATGAAGCAGCTAAAATTAAAGGTAAACACGGTGAAAACTTCTTACGTTTACTTGAAGCTCGTTTGGACAATGTTGTCTATCGTTTAGGTCTTGCCAAGACTAGAGCACAAGCTCGTCAATTGGTAAATCATGGCCATATGCTTGTCGATGGTAAAAAAGTAGATATTCCATCGTATCGTTTAGTACCTGGTCAACACATTACACTTCGTGAGAAGTCAAAAGCATTAAAAGTTGTTCAAGAAGCTCTTGAAGGACAATATGCAAGTGTTGAATATGTATCATTTGATAAAGACAATGGCAAAGGAACATTCGTTCGTTATCCTGAACGCAATGAATTCCTACAAGAAATCAATGAACAATTAATCGTTGAATTCTACAACAGATAATAAAAATCAAAGATGACTCCTCGGAATCATCTTTTTTTTGGCAAAAAAAACAAGAACCGAGGTTCTTGCCTATTAATTATTTGGTTTGTTTCTTATAAGCCGCTTTTACTAGAGTTAAGAATGAATTCGGATCTAAGGATGCACCACCAACTAATGCGCCATCAATATCAGACATGGCAAGTAGGTCGTCAACATTCTTAGCATTCACAGAACCACCATAAAGAATACGAATTTGTTCTGCAACTTCTTTTCCATAAAGCTTTGCTAATACCAAGCGAATTGCCTTAATCGTATCATTTGCTTGATCAGGTGTTGCTGTTCTTCCTGTACCAATTGCCCAAATTGGCTCATACGCAACGACTGTTTTTAAAGCTTCTTCTGCGTCAACATTTAAATAAGCTTTTTCAATTTGTTTACCAACCACAGCGTCTGTTGTTCCTAATTCTCGAATTTCAAGAGATTCGCCAACACAAACAATTGGTGTTAATTCGCGATTGACAGCTGCAATTAATTTTAAATTCACAGTTTCATCAGTTTCGTTGAAATATGCACGTCTTTCACTATGACCGATGACTACATAGTCAACACCATATGATTTAAGCATATTTGCAGATAGTTCACCTGTGAACGCACCTTCTTGTGCATAATGAACATTTTGAGCGCCAATGCGAAGGTTTTCACCTTCTCTTTTAACTAAATCTCTTAAGAAAATAGCTGGTGCACAAATGACTGATTCTACGACATCTTTATCAGGAACCTCAAGGTTTACAGCATAAATGAAGGCAAGTGCTTCATCCTTCGTTTTATACATCTTCCAATTTCCGGCAATTAATGGTTTTCTATTCATATCCATTATCCTAAAATTGAAGAAACATCTTTGATTGCTTCTTCAGCACGAGCTCCTCTTGCCACGATACGTACATTGTGTCCATGTGGGACTGCTAATGACATTAACGCTAAGATTGATTTAAGGTCGACGACTTTTTCTTGATAATGAAGTTCAATTTCAACTGCGTATTTTGATGCTGTTTGGACAACTTTTGCTGCAAGACTAGCGTGTAATCCAGCAGTACTCTTAATCATAATTTCTTTTTCCATTTTTTTCCTCTTTCTTTTAGAACATCGGTGGTGTACTAATCCATAGTACTTTTGCATTTTGGTTACTATTATTTAATAGATAATGTTCTTTATTTGCTAAATAATAGAATGTTTCACCCTTACGGATAATATATCTTTTCTTATTGATGACTAATGTAATTTGACCCTCAAGGATATAACCAAATTCTTCTCCTGGATGAGGATCGTCTATAACAGACTGTCCACCTGGTTCTATGTCAATCAATATTGGTTCCATTTCATATTTTAAAGCATTAGGTACAATCCAACTAATAATATGCTTCAATTCCAAATTTTCTTTTTCATTGAAATCTTCTTTTTTATAAACATAAGTTTGTTCTTCTTCTTTAGAGAAAAACTCATGAACATCAGTTCCTAGAACTTCAAGAAGTGCAAATAATGTTTGCATAGATGGTGAAGTTAAATTGTTTTCTAATTGTGATATGTAGCCTTTTGTTAACTCTAATCGATTGGCTAATTCTTCTTGGGTCAGACTATTACCCAATCTAAGAGCTCTAATCTTTTTCCCTATATCCATTACTTATTATCAACACATTCGATACCTGGAAGTAACTTACCTTCTAAGTATTCAAGTGATGCTCCACCACCTGTTGATATATGGGTAAATCCATCAGCTAGGCCAAATTGAATAACTGCAGCAGCAGAGTCTCCACCACCAATAATGGTTGTTGCTTGATCTTTAATTTCTGTAATCGCTTGAGCAATACTTCTTGTGCCTTCAGCAAATCTTGGAAATTCGAATACGCCAAGCGGTCCATTCCATACAACAGTTTTTGCTGTTGCTATGAAGGATTCAAATAAAGCAATTGTTCTAGGTCCAATATCCATACCCATTTCATCAGCAGGAATACCTGTGACGTTTCTTACATTTTTTTCGCTTTCTGGATCAAAAGCTTTTGCTGTAATAACATCTTCACCTAAGACAATTTTACCATTTGCAAGTTCTAACAATTCTTTTGCTAAATCAACTTTATCAGCTTCAAGCAAACTGTTTCCAATTTCATAACCTTGAGCTTTAAAGAATGTATATGCCATACCACCACCAATAAGAACCTTATCGGCAACCTTAAGTAAGTTTTTTATAACTTCAATTTTATCAGATACTTTCGCTCCACCCAAAATAGCAACAAAAGGTCTTTCTGGGTTTTCTAAAGTTCCGCCAATAAAATTAATTTCTTTTTCTAATAAGAAGCCAGCAACAGTGTCTTTAATGTTTGCTGCAATCCCAACGTTTGATGCAGCATCTCTATGTGCTGTACCAAATGCATCATTAACAAAAACATCTCCTAATGAAGCCCAGTATTTGCCTAATTCAGGATCATTCTTGCTTTCCTTTTTACCATTTAGATCTTCAAATCTTGTGTTTTCAAACATCAAGATTTCTCCATCTTTGAGCTTGTTAATTGCATCTTCTAAAACCTTACCTCTTGTTTCTGGAACAAAGGTAACTTCCTTATTAAGCAATTCACTTAATCTCTTAGCAACAACCGCCAAACTGTTGCTAGCTTTATCAGATTCGTCTTTTACACGTCCTAGATGTGAAAATACAATTGCCTTTCCTCCTTGTGTAAGTATATACTCAATTGTTGGTAAAGCTTGTACGATTCTGTTTTCATCACTGATCTCTCCATTCTTTAACGGAACATTGAAATCAACACGAACTAAAACCTTTTTTCCTTTAACTTGAATATCTCTAATCGTCTTTTTAGCCATCATTTTTCCTCCTTATATGATGTAATCGTTTAATGTTTTAACCATGCCTATTATAACACTATTTCTAAACTATTTCTATAATTTTAGAAATGAAAATGCTTTACTTTTGTATTCTGAATTGCTTCTAAATACATTATTTGACGCTTAAGAGATTTAAATGAAATATTTATATGTAGATTTTGTTTACTTTCAAAGATGAGTTCAATTTTGTTACCCCCATGATTTATATCATGAATGGCAGCATAATTGATCCATATATTATCAAAATCTCTAGTTCTCTTGATTGGGATAAACATATGCTCTTCATCTATATAGATTGGAATTCGATATACTTTCCCAAATTTCTTTTGAAATGCTTTTAAATATCCTTCATATGAAAATAATGCGTCTAAACACATTTGTTTAATCAAGCTTAAATTATTTTTGTTTGATTGAGTCATTGAGTTCGTTTGATAAACCAAACTCCCATTCGAATTGTTAATGATGTATTCTATCATATATTTTTATAATAAAAAAAGGCCTGTTGGCCTTTTAATTATTCTTCTTTAGTTTCTTTCTTAGCTTTTTTAGCTGCTTTATTTAAATCTAGAACAAGACGTTGTTCTGTTGTTGGATCAAAGAAATGGCATTTATTCATATCTAATGCTAACTTCATCTTATCGCCAATACGAACACCTGTGCGTGCATTAATAACAGCACAAATATGATTTTCATTAATATTTGTATAAATATTCGTTTCAGAACCTAAAAGTTCAGCTACGTCAACGACGATTTCTAATACTGCACCTGGATATGTATCCATAACAACTTGTTCATCATGAATATCTTCTGGTCTAATACCTAAAATGATTTCTTTGCCGACCATCTTATTTTCAGTGATAAGTTCGAATCTATCACCAGGAACCTTTAACGTATGATAACCTGCAGTAAATAAACCATTGGTATCAACAATACCTCTAATAAAGTTCATTGGTGGTGTACCAATAAATCCAGCAACGAATAAATTGTTTGGATTGTCATAAATGTCTTTAGGTGCGCCAACTTGCATAATATAACCATCTTTCATAACAACGATACGGCTCGCCATAGTCATCGCTTCAATTTGGTCATGGGTTACATAAATTGTAGTTGTTTCAATTTGATTATGTAGTTTAATCAATTCACCACGCATTTGTACACGTAGTTTAGCATCAAGGTTTGATAATGGTTCATCCATTAAGAAAACCTTTGCATTACGTACGATTGCTCTACCCAAAGCAACACGTTGTCTTTGTCCACCAGACAAAGCTTTTGGTTTACGCTTCAAATAAGGTGTTAAACCAAGAATTTCAGCTGCATTGTTAACTTTTTCATTGATGACATCTTTAGGCATTTTTCTTAATTTCAAACCAAATGCCATATTGTCAAAAACAGTCATATGAGGATAAAGTGCATAGGATTGGAATACCATCGCGATATTTCTATCTTTTGGTGCTTTATCATTGACGAGTTCTTCATCAATATATAATTCACCTGAAGTAATTTCTTCCAAACCAGCAATCATTCTTAGTGTCGTTGATTTACCACAACCTGAAGGACCAACAAATACGATAAATTCCTTGTCTCTAATTTCCAAACTAAAATCAAAAACTGCTTGAACACCGTTAGGATAAACTTTGTTAATATCTTTTAATTTTAATGTTGCCATAATTTTCTCCCTTTTTATACATTGTAAGTACATTATAGCAATCATAAGCGATAAAAAAAATGTGCAATGTGCACATATTTATTTTAATAAATGATAGACAAGATATGCATCTAGAAATATTCTGACATCAAATCCTGTTACCTGATTGAATTTATCTAATCTTTGAACCAAAGTATTTCGATGAATATATAGTTTTTTTGATGCGACGCTCGTGTTTTGATTGGATTCTAAGTATACTTTAATGCTTTGTAAGATGATAGGATCTGCAGCATATTTTCGCAAAATATGCTTTCTTAAAATGTCATCAATATTTTCTAATGATTCTCTTAAAATTGTTTTATCATCCAGATGAACATGTTTAATAAATGGAATAGATGACATCTTTTTCTTGGTTAATAAAAGATGTTCTTGAAGCTCTTTTTCAGAATCGAATCGATAAGAAACATAAATTCTCAAATCACTCAAAGTGTCACTCATGATGTTTAAAATCACTTCTGAAAAAGAAACATCTACTTCTTGAGTATAAAAAAGATGGATGGCATGGTTATCCGTCTCTTTTTTAGTAAAATCAATGAATTCTGAAAAAAGAGAAATAATCATTGATTCATCATTTGTAATATCTTTTTTACTCTCAATTATCAGATAGCGATACATATCATCATTCCTTTATTTTATTATAGCATGTACAAAACGATTTTTGATAATTATGTGAAATGCTCTAGATTTAATACATAAAAAAAGCGATTAAACATCGCTTTGATTACATATTGATTTATGATTCATAGAACTGTAGAAATTCTATAATCTCTTTGATTGATATTGCATAACTCTTGCCATCAATAACATCTATTTGAATACCAATTAATTGATTGCTTAAATTGATGATTGCACTACCATTAGCAAATTCATCAGAAGAAATTGTTGTATAAAAATAGTGATACGACGTCGATTCATCAACATATTCTTCAACCATTAAACCCATTGTCATGGCGTTTACAACTTTACCTTTATAACCAAATTCAAGAATTGGTTCACCATTCAATGGCATTTGTTCTGCAAATTCAATTGCTGGCAAATGCGTATCTAAGGTTCTTTGAAATCTCAAGACGGTTAACCCATAGCTTGTTGAACCATGATCCACATCTGCTCTTGTGATTCTGCCTTGATAATCAGTAACTTGATAGGTCGCATTATCATATTGGTCGGAATTAATTAAACTACTTGTTGTTAAAACATAATAATAAACACCTTTTGAAATAATCACTCCAGAACCATAACGTGTCTCTACTAAGCTATTTAAGTCATTAAAAAACTGTGATTTAATCATTACATTGGATAAAACAGATTCAAAAGTTGCAGTGTTAATAAACGATTCAAATTGTTCATCATTAAGCACATCATGTGTGATGAAATCATCATATTGTGCGGATAATGCACGATATTCATCAGAATCTTCTTCCTGAATAATCTCTAAACATCCAGACAGGATTAACAAGAGCACAATGAACAAACCGATGAGCTTTTTCATGATTCCACCACCAAACTAAATTGTTTTAATTGGAAGAATTCATATATTTTTTCTACAGGTATACAAAATGTATATTCTGATGTTTCACTTGAATCAAGAAAATTGCCTGCATAGACAAGACCAACAAGTTGAAATTGCTCATTGATGACTACGCTACCACTGCTACCTGATTTTACAGGAGCATCACTAATCAAAACATCAAACAAGACATTGATCACATCATATGAGGAGCTTGCAACATCAATTGGAGCATAATCTATCACGTTACCCATTGTTATTGCATTCAATTGATAACTTGGATAGCCTAAAATTGAAAGATTGATCCCAAGTCTAGGATTATAATCAGCAAAATCAATGACAGGAAGAACAAAAGTTCTTTTAGTAAACCGTAAAATTGCTAAATCATAGTCTTCGCTATGATCTATTAAATATGCACTGTATTCATTACCTAAATAATCGGTAACAGTATATGTTGCATTGACGGTTGTTGATGCATTATAAATGACGTGATTATTTGTCAAAATATAGTAATCATTACCTTCTAATTTAATAATAACACCAGATCCAGTAGATGAACCAACTCCATATATCTCTTTTTCAACATGAACCACACTTTTGATGATTTCTGAAGAGACATGGTTAAAAAAGTCTATGGTTGATAGATAGTTTGTTTCATTATCTTCTAAATGTGTTGAATACTCTAAATATAGATCATCATAAGTTTTATTGACTGTACAGGCTGATATACTGAAACTTGTGATGAATATTATGAAGATTGCTATTACCTTTTTCATAAGTTCACCTTTGCATTTCTATTTTACTGTAAATCACTCTAAAAAAAAAGATATTTACGAGATTACAGTAAATATCTTGTCATTTTTAATAATTATCCAATTGAGCCTTCCATTTCAAGCTTAATTAATTGGTTGAGCTCTATTGCATATTCCATAGGTAATTCCTTTGCAAATGGTTCAATGAATCCCATTACAATCATTTCTGTAGCATCTGCTTCAGTTAATCCTCTACTCATTAAATAAAACAATTGTTCTTCAGAAATCTTAGAAACCGTTGCTTCATGTTCAAGGAATACATCACTATTTCTAACGATGTTTGTAGGAATGGTATCACTATATGAAAAGTCATCAAGAATGATGGTATCACACTCGACATGAGCCTTTGCACCTTTAGCTTTTTTACCAAAATCAACCTTACCACGGTAATTAACAGTTCCACCACCACGGCTAATTGATTTCGATATAATTGTTGATGTTGTATTTGGAGCAACATGAATCATCTTAGCTCCAGTATCTTGCCATTGCCCTTTACCTGCAAAAGCAATAGAAATTGTCGTTCCCTTAGCTCTTTCACCAAGTAGAACACATGATGGATATTTCATATTGACATTACTACCAATATTTCCGTCAATCCATTCCATATGACCATTTTCATATACAAAAGCACGTTTTGTTACGAGATTAATGACATTATTCGACCAGTTTTGAATGGTTGTATAACGACAAGTAGCATCTTTTTCAACAACTATCTCTACAATTGCAGCATGAAGTGAATCCTTAGAATACACAGGCGCTGTACAGCCTTCAACATAATTGACATAAGCACCTTCATCAACAATAATTAATGTTCTTTCAAATTGACCCATTTGGTCAGAATTGATTCTAAAATAAGATTGTAGTGGTTTTGGTACTTTAACACCTTTAGGAACATAGATAAATGATCCGCCACTCCAAACAGCGGAATTCAATGCTGCATACTTATTATCACTATAAGGTACCATCTTGCCAAAGTATTTTTTAACTAGATCTGGATATTCTCTTAAAGCCGTATCCGTATCAACATAAATAACACCTAATGATTCAAGTTCCTTTTGAGTATTATGATAGACAACTTCACTTTCAAATTGTGTAGAAACACCTGATAAGAAGTTTCTTTCTGCTTCAGGAATCCCTAACTTTTCAAAAGTATCTTTAATATTTTCAGGAACATCATCCCAATTGGTTTCAGCTCTATCACTTGCTTTGATAAAATATGTAAATTGATCAAAATCAATAAATGTCAAATCTGGTCCCCATTTTGGATTTTTTAGCTCTAAAAACTTTTTATAGCTTTTTAATCTAAATTCAAGCATCCATTCAGGTTCTTTCTTATAATTGCTAATCATTCTTACTATATCTTCATTTATACCTTTACCTGAATTAAATACAGGTGTATTTTCGGTATGAAATCCAAATTGATAATCGCCAATAATGGCGTCTATTTTCTTTTTATTGTCATCCATTCAGTTCATCCTCCTTTATTTTGTTGATGCCTTGTTCTGTTGCTTTCCAAGCGAGTGTTGCACATTTAACACGTGCTGGAAACTGTGCTACACCTTGATAAACCACTGCATCACCTACAAGAATTTCCTTATCATAAGGATATCCTTTAATTAATTCATAAAATTCATGGATAATTTTCATGGCATCATCCATTGACTTCCCTTTAAGCGTTTCGCTCATCACACTTGCACTTGAACAACAAATTGAACATCCAGTGCCTTGATGTTTAATATCGGTGATCACATGATCAACGACCTTTAATTGAACAGTCATCTCATCTCCACAAGAGGGATTATTCAAATGAATTGTCAAATAACTATTATCAGCAACAAAGCCCTTATTTTTAGGACTTTTATAATGCTCCATAATGACTTGTCGATATAAATGTTCAATGTTCATATTGTTTCTCCTTTAAAACCCTTCAAAGAAATTCTTAGCTGCGATAACACTTGCAACAAACGCATCACAATCTGCATAACTGTTATAGATATGAAATGATGCTCTCAATGTTGAACTAACACCTAAAAACTTATTTACGAGTTGAGCGCAATGATGTCCTGCACGTACACTCACATGATATTGGTCAAGCATTGTTGCGATATCATGTGGATGAATATCATTAATGTTAAATGTAATCACAGGATTCTCACTTGACGCATTATAAATCGCTAGACCTTCAATATGACTCATCTTTTCAAGCGTATATTGCTGCAAAGCATGTGTATGTGCGTGAATTGAGTCAAATCCAATCTTATTGATGTATCTTATTGCTTCAGCAAGCCCAATTGCACCGCTAATTACCGGTGTACCAGCTTCAAATCTTAAAGGTGCATCTTTCCATGTCGCATGGTCTTTATAGACCTCATCGGCCATTTCGCCACCATACTCGAATGGTTCAAGTAGATTGAGCAGTGCTTCTTTACCAAAAAGGACACCAACACCAGATGGTCCAAACATTTTATGACCAGAAAAAGCCATAAAATCAACATCAAGGTCTACTACATCTAGTTTCATGTGTGGTGCAGACTGGGCTGCATCTAGTATAACAACAGCTTTCTTTTCATGAGCAAGCTTTGTGATCTCTTTGATCTGTGTTAAAAATCCTAATGCATTCGATACATGCGTTAGTGCTACAACTTTCGTTCGATCGCTTAAAACAGACTGAAAAGCATCAACAGTAATTCTACCTTCTTCATTTAAAGGTATGTAAACAAGTTTAGCTCCTGTATGTTTAGCAGTAACCATCCACGGCAATAATGAAGAATGATGTTCAAGTTCACTTGTAATGATTTCATCGCCAGGTTTTAAAATATTTCTGTAGCTTCCAGCAATCATGTTTAATGACGAAGTCGTTCCTCTTGTGAAGATGATTTCTTCATTTTTCGCATGAATAAACTCAGAAACTGTCTCTCTCGCTTCTTCATATAATCTAGTTGCCTCATAGGCAAGATCATAAGCTCCACGGTGAACATTGACACCAAGTGTTTGATAATAATTATCTATCTTATCAATCACAGATGACACTTTCAATGAAGATGCAGCTGAGTCTAAATAGATTAAATTGGGTTGTTTGCTATAAATAGGAAAATCTTTTCTAATGCGATCTACGTCTATCATATTCTTGAATTTACGACGCTAACAAATCTTTCCTTAAGAGGTTCATCATCGATTTCATCGATGACTGGACGGAGAAACCCATTAATAATTAATTTCTCAGCTTCTTCTTTTGTCAATCCTCTACTTCTTAAATAGTACATGACATCCTCTTCAATTTTACCAATTGTTGCACCATGACCAGCTTTGACATCGTATTCATCAATAAGCAAGATTGGATTAACCTCAACAATAGCTTGATCGGACATAATGATCCCTTTTAAGGTTTGGAATGCATTTGCATGCTTCATTCCCTTTTCTATTTTTTCAACGCCATTTAAGACGATTCTTCCTTGTTCGTTTGCAATACCTATGTTGGTCATGTCACCAAAGGTTTCAGGTGCTTTATGCACGATTAAAACATCAATATTTTGGATGTTTGTACTAGAAGAAATAGCGATAGCTCGCATCTTAACTTCTGCCCCTTCACCAACAAGATCAACATGCATTTTAGCATCTAATACATTACTTACAAAACCACCAATTAAATTGAGTTTTGCATCTCTTTCAGCAGTAAAATAATGCTCTAGTAAAGCCTTTTTACTTTCAAGTTCACTCACCAATAAATATTTAACCTGACTATTAGGTTTAGCAACTAAACTGAACTTATATTGATTGGCATTTTGATCACGACTAGCCAATTCTAGAATAATTTTAACACTTGTATTTTCAGAAACGATAATTTCAAATGACTCATTGTTATCGTCTTCTATAGTAATCATAATAGGGTCTTGATACTGGATATTTTTAGGGATAATCAATTGCTGATTTTGATAAATGAAGTCTTTAGGTAGTTTAGTTATAACTTCATGGTTTTTAATAATGATTGACTTCATTATTGTTCGCCTTCAACAAAATCAATACCTAATTCATCCTTAATCCACATATATCCATTACGATCGATTTTTTCAATTAATTCCATACCACCTGTTAGAACAATAACACCATCAATCATGATATGAACAAAACTTGGTGTGATGTGATCTAAAATTCTTTGATAATGCGTGATCAAAATACATCCAAAATCTTCATTAACTAAACTGTTAACATTGTCTCCTACGATTTTTAGTGCATCGACATCTAATCCTGAATCAATTTCATCTAATATTGCAAACTTAGGTTTAAGGACCTTAAGTTGAAGTATTTCATTTCTTTTTCTTTCTCCACCAGAAAAACCTTCATTAAGATAGCGATGAGCTAAATCTGGACGCATCTTTAAATCTTCTACAGCTTTTTCATATTGTAATGCAAATTCAAATAAACCAACTTCTTTTTTCGAGGTTGCTTTAAGTGCTTGACGCATAAAATCACTGTTTGTAACACCTGGAACTTCTGCTGGATATTGCATAGCTAAAAATAAGCCAGCGCGAGCTCTTTCATCAACTTCCATTTCTAAAAGGTTTTTTCCATCCAAATATGCTTCACCAGCAGTGACGATATATTTAGGATTCCCCATAAGTGCACTTGCAAGTGTTGACTTACCAGTACCATTAGGACCCATGATTGCATGAACTTCACCTGATTTTACTACTAGATTGACACCTTTTAATATTTCTTTACCTTCAATACCTACGTGAAGGTTTTTAATTTCTAATTTTGCCATATAGACCTCCTTGAATTTACCATGTCTATTATATAACAATTCACATTATTATGCCATTTAAACGCTAAAACAGAAATTTGATAATCCCGGAAACGTTTTCAATGAAAATATTATGTAAATTATCATGAGTTTTCATTCATGTTATATTATAATATAGGTGTAGTCGCAGTTACCTTTTATTTAACTGTTATTACAATCAATATTTTTCTCCCAAAAAATAATGAATGCGGCATCTCGCGTTGGACTTATAGGTTGGACTGCCATCCACAACTATTCTTCCATAAAAAGATATTCCCAAGAATGGGCTTCTAACGAAGCTCTTTTTTTTATTTTACCTATCTAATCATGGACTTTTTATTCAGTTCATGATATCATTATATAGACTAATACTAAAAAATATATATGAATAAGTAGGTGGCTTTTTATGCTCAATAAATCAAATAATAAATATACATGGCTGACGCTTTTTGTTGGGGTAGTTCTTGCTTTCGATATCGCTACAATTATTTCAAATATCTTTATATCCCCTATTTTAGAAGGTTATGGTTTACCGGATGTCTTGATCTATTCGAAGACATTTGTGTTTTTACTGTTTTTCATTATTTTAATTGTATGGAGAAGAAGTTCAAGTTTTAATTTAACAAAGCCTACTTTAAAAATACTATTATACTTATCACTTTTTACGATTGTCGCCTATTTTTCGAGTTTGTATCTATATAAATTTGTGTTAATTGTTGATACAGCTGATATCATAAAAAACAATATTTTATATGGCAATCCCTATTTAATATTCGACTTTTCAACAAGAAACTATAAAACATTGTCGTATATCACAACAATATTTGGTGGATTCAACTCCGAAATCATCCTCTTTGTTGAAGCGATGATTCTTGAATTCTTTTGTATTCAAGCAAGTCATTACGAAGTCCAAGAAGAAAAAGCTCACACCTATGACATTTTCTTATATGATAGTATGATATTTAATCTCTTCGCCGTTCTTGCACTCTCAACATTTTTATCAATTAATTTATTTGTGTTTAGATATGATTTGATGGGTAGCATCGAAATGGCAATAGCAATCTTTTCATTCATGCTTGTGATATCAGGGATATTCCCAATCTATAAGCTAAATAAAACAAGAGGATTGCCTGTTACCAAATCTTTCTTCGCTGGCACATATAGACTTATATTAGTTATTTCTATTTTAGTCTTATTATCATCTGTTGCTTTATTTGTGATCAATAATATATATATCGGTCTGGGTACTGGTAATTATAGAATTGCAACAACGACAATTTCTGTACTTGCAAGCATTATATTAATTTATAAGATTCGCAGTAAAATGATATTAGATAATAAGTAATTCAAATTTAGCATTCAAGAAAAAAGGGGCTGTAACGAAATGAAGATTTAATTTTCTTCATGGACTTAGCAGTCCTTTTTTCTTTATCTTAGCCATCTCATTGTGGAAAACATATCAAAACCAGCTGTTTTCTGGCATGTTTAAAAGAGATTCGTCATGA
>JAHISX010000078.1 GCA_018817915.1 Bacillota bacterium | reverse complement strand
TGGTGCGGACGATGAGACTTGAACTCACACGGCATTAAAGCTGCCACATGCCCCTCAAACATGCGTGTCTACCATTCCACCACGTCCGCATTAAAAAAGGTGCGAACACCTTTTTAATTGATTATTCTACAGCAATTATATATGAATATATATCCTGTTTACCATCAATCAAGTCAACCTCGATATCAGGGTTTAATTTCTTAGCATGAGCAACCATAAGTTCAATTTCATCTTCGTCAGCATCATTGCCATAGAAAATTGTGATGATTTCACGATTTTCATCAATCATGTCATCTAGTAAAGCTTTTGCTGTTTCAATTCTCACTGGATTTGAAACAAGAATTTCACTTCTTGTAATACCAATGAAATCTCCATTCTTGATTGTCACACCGTTTAGTTCAGTATCTCTGACTGCATAAGTGATTTCTCCAGAACGCATATTTTCAACTATACTCATCATTTGTTCGAAATTATCATCGAGTTCTTGTGAAGGATCAAAAGCCATTAATGATGCATAGCCTTGAGCAATACTCTTAGTTTTCAAAACTCTAATCGAACGATCTGGACATAAATCTAATGTCTGTTCTGCTGATAAGATGATGTTTTTATTATTTGGTAAAATGAGAATATGATCTGCATTGAGTGATTCCACAGCTTTAACAAAGGATTCTGTTGATGGATTCATTGTTTGTCCACCATCAATAATCAAATCAACACCAAGTTCTGTGAATGCTTCACGAATACCTTCACCTGAAGCAACTGCAATGACTGCAAATTTAGCTTTTGGTTTATTAGGTTTCTTAATTTCTTCATGTGTATGTTCTGTTGGAGCATTTTCCATGATTGTCGAGTGCTGAATACGCATATTTTCAACTTTAATGGTTTGAATATCTCCATATTTTTGAGCTAACGTTAATGCAACACCTGGTTGATTGGTATGAACATGTACTTTTAATAAGTCATCATCAGTAACAACAACCAATGAATCACCCATTTGTGATAATGGATCCTTCATGAAATTTTCATTGAATTTTTCAGGTTTATGTAGCTTGACAATAAATTCTGTACAATAGCCATACTTAATATCAAAAGCTCCTAAATTTTCAGCGCCATGATAATGTTCTTTGGTTGGTGTAAATTGAGCTTCTGACTCATTGAGCATATTGCCTTCAAGTGCCATGACCCAACCTTCGATAATCTTGATAAAACCTGCTCCACCACTATCTACAACGCCTGCTTCTTTTAGTACAGGTAATAGATCTGGAGTCTTAATAAGTGTTTCTCTAGCTTGCTCTAAGTATAATTTTAAAACTTCTTCTACGCTATTCAGACTTGATTGTTCACGGAGAACTTTTTCAGCAGATTCTCTGACGACAGTAAGAATGGTTCCTTCAACAGGATCCATGACTGCACGGTATGCCATTTGGTATCCACCAACAAGTGCTTGAATAAATTCTTGGACTGTTGCTGAACCATTATCTATTTTAGCTATTTCACTATAGACTCCACGGAAAAATTGGGAAAGAATTACACCAGAGTTACCTCTAGCTCCCATGAGTAATCCGCGAGATAAAATTTTTGAAATATCGATAATAGATTGAGAATCTAATGAGTTGACTTCTTTGATACCGGCCATCATTGTCATTTGCATATTTGTTCCGGTGTCTCCATCGGGAACTGGAAAGACATTGAGATGATCGATTTCTTTGTGATTATTTTTTAAGTTTACTGCTCCGTTAGTTACCATTTTCTTAAATAGAGTTCCACTGATAGCTTGATTTGCCATTGATAAATCCTCCCTCGTATTTGGAAAAATGTGATACGATTAGTTTAGTTTTTAATTTTAGTTTGAAGTTAATACAATTTTGCACTTTTCAGTATAGCACTATTATATTTAAAAAGCAATATATATAGCTACTACAATATTACTTAATAATTATACCATATCTTAATAAAAAGGGTGCCAAATTTGAGTTGTTTTAAAAAATTCAAATGAATTGCGATTTTTATGTGCTTATTATTGTTATTGTGGTTGCTTTTTTTATTTTATTATGTTAAATTAGATTGTGCAGTTAGGAGTGAGAATATGGCTGAATGCTACGTAACAGGTAAATCAACAGTTTTTGGAAACAAACGCAGTCACGCGTTAAACGCGACTCGCCGTACATGGAAGAGCAATCTTCAAACAGTACGTATTAAGGATGAAAACGGAAAGATCATTAAAGTTAAAGTTTCTGCTCGTGCCCTTAAAAAGAACAATTTAGAACGCGTTTAAAAATAAAGAAGGCCAAGGCCTTTTTATTTTTTTATTTCTTCGATATAATGACTAAAACCTTACCTTCGTGAACATGAACATAACCTGTCTGATCAATAATTTCATTACTGATACAAAGTGGATCATAAGGTAGAAGTCGATATTCATTTAAGTTATACTTAAAGCCATCAAGAGATATCTTTGCTTTTGGATATCCAATGAAAGTATTATAATCATGATTCGACAACTCATGCACACCTTTTTCTAAGAGAAAGAGTGTGCTATTATCATCTTTAATGACCAATTGTGGAAACTCATTAAAGAACATTGTATGGATCATAAAATGCTCAATGCGTTCTCCACCGATGCCACCTAATAAATAGATTTCATCAGGGTTAATCTTTACTGCTTCAACAAGTGCTTGATGTGTGTCAGTAACATCTTTAACTGAGTTCAATCTAACAACATTCAAATTGATCAGCATGCTGTGATTTGAAAGTGAATCAAAATCACCAACTGCTAAGTCAATCTTGACTCTTTGCTTATATAAATTACTTACTGCTTGGTCTACAGCGATGATATAATCACTATCTTTAAGTGTTAAAATCTTGCGAATATCTTTGGGTGTGGGGTAAGTTACAACTAGAACTCTCATCTGAGTGACAAGATGCCTTTTTCACGGTCTTTTTGATTGAAGATATAACTGCCTGCAACCGAAATATCCACACCAGCATCTCGGCAAAGCTTTATCGTATCTTGATTGATACCACCATCTACTTCTATTTCATAAGTATATCTATTTTCAGTTCTAATTTTAACGAGTTCTCTAACCTTATCTAAGGCTTCAGTTATGAATGATTGACCACCAAATCCTGGTTCAACTGTCATCACAAGTACAAGATCAGCACGATCTAAAAAAGGTTCAATATCAGAAACTGGTGTTTTAGGCTTAATGGATATCCCAACACCAATATGATGTGACTCGATTTTTTTTATAGATTCTAGTACTTGATTTGCTTCTTCATGAATGGTAATAAATTGAGGTTTGCTTTGAGCAAACTGATCAATCCATTTAAGTGGAGCAGTGACCATTAAATGAATATCTAATGGGATTGGACTGATTTTCGAAATTTGTTTAGTGATAGCAGGTCCAAATGAGATATTAGGTACAAAATGGCCATCCATAATATCGATATGAAGATAATCTGCAGAACGAACACTATTAAGTTCCGCGACAAGATTTGTAAAATCTGCAGTTAAGACAGATGGTGCAATTTTCATAAGAGCCTCCTAATACTTTTCCTTTTGATTTTTTACTTCTTCACAAAACTGAACATAATTTTCATATCTAGAAGTTAAGATTTTACCTTGTTCAACAGCTTCTTTGACTGCACAATCAGGTTCATTTAAATGCATGCAACTAGTTTTAAATCTACATTGTTCTCCGATTTCTACAAAATCAGGGTAGAACGTTTTGACTTCATCTACATGAAATATTAAAAATTCTATCTTTGAAAACCCTGGAGTATCAACAATATACCCATGATTAAAGATGTATAATTCAGTGTGTCTTGTCGTGTGTTTTCCTCGACCTAATGCTTTAGAAATCTCTTGAGTTTTAAGATCAAGGCCAGGAAGTAATGCGTTAAGTAATGTTGATTTTCCAACACCTGTTTGACCTGCTAAGACTGTAATTTTATCTTTAAATATATGTGTTAGAACATCAATGCCTATACTTTGTTTACTGTTGACATAATAAACTTCGTAACCAATAGACTCATAGTATTTCATGTCTTTTTTAATGAGATCTAGTTGATCTTGTTCTATCAGATCAATTTTAGATATGACAATAACTGGAGTTAATCTCTCTTGATTTAAAATGAGTAAAAACTTATCTAGTAAAAAGAAACTAAAATCTGGTTTGATTGCTGAAAACACAAGTAATACTTGATCAACATTACAAACATCAGGTCTTGATAAATCATTTTTGCGAGGTAAGATTTCCATAATTAAAACCTGATCTTCACTATCATCATAGTAAACATAGTCTCCAACTTTAGGACTTACCTGCATTATTTTTTGTTCTTTTTTTGTTTTTTTAGTCAGTTGACGATAAAAAGTATTATCTTCATCAAGCTTCATATATCTCAATTTACCACGCGCAAAAGCAATAACTTCTTCCTTTGTTTCGGAATCGATTAAGGTATATTGGTTTGCTATTAATCTCTTTATAAAGCCTTTTTTCAAATTTTCCTCCTAAAGGTGCTGACTTCTTAGCTGCCCGCAAGCAGCATTGATATCATGTCCTTGTTCTTTACGTAAGGTAACCTGTATGTTGTTCTTTTTTAAGATATCGTAAAAGTTTTCCATGGTTTGTGTTTGTGCTCTCTTATAAGGAGCTTCAAGGACTTCATTATAAGGAATGAGATTCACATAAACGTTAAGACCACGTAAAACTTTAACAAGTTCTAAAGCAGTTTCTGGTTGATCATTGACTTCATCGATTAAGATATATTCAATGGTGACTCTTCTTTTGGTAACACTTAAGTAATATTTGATTGCTCCGATGACTTCTTCAATCGGATATCTTTGATTGATTTTCATTAAGCGTGTTCTGATTTCATTATTTGGAGCATGAAGACTAATAGCTAAGTTAACTTGTAATCCCATGTGCGCATATTCTTTAATCTTAGGAACAATTCCACTTGTAGATACGGTTATATGTCTTGCTCCAATTGCTAAACCTTTTGGATGATTGATTGTTGCTAAAAATTTCATCAGTTGTTCATAATTATCAAATGGTTCACCAATGCCCATAACTACGATATAAGATATTCTTTCATTGAGTAATTTTTCTGTTTCAATGACTTGAGCTATAATTTCTCCAGCGGTTAAATCTCTTTTCTTCTTGAGTAATCCAGAAGCACAAAATGAGCATCCGATGTTACATCCTACTTGAGTCGTTACACATATAGAATTTCCATAATGCTGTCTCATGAGAACCGATTCAATCAAGTGACCATCATGTAGGCTATATAAGCATTTTAAAGTGCCATCTTGGCTCATATGCTTAAGAACAAGCTCAAGAGCTTGTATTTTAAAGTTTGATTCTAAAAGTAAAATGAGCTCTTCTGAAAGGTTTGTCATTTCTTGAAATGATGAAACTTTTTGTTTATATAACCAGTTCCAGATTTGATCTGCACGAAACTTTTTTTGATTATTTTCTAGTAAAAATTCAACTAACTCTTCATGAGTTAGATCATAAATCAGCATGTTATCACCTATAATTTATTATACACGAGTTTTAGCAAGATAGCGAAGAAAAAACCTGATAGTCAGGTTTTTAATTTCTAACTGTAGCTTGGTAGCTAAAGGTTAATCGATTCGTTATTTTTTTCATCATTTGATCAATATCATCATTTTCTAGAGTCTTATCAACATCATTG
This sequence comes from Bacillota bacterium, assembly GCA_018817915.1. Classification (GTDB taxonomy): domain Bacteria; phylum Bacillota_I; class Bacilli_A; order Acholeplasmatales; family Acholeplasmataceae; genus Peloplasma. The sequence goes on along the minus strand of JAHISX010000078.1, from coordinate 13,896 downwards.
AAGACGAGATTGAATGCAACAGATTTTTTACCTTTTTCGATATGTGAACCTTGATAGATGTCAAAAACATCAATCTTAACAAGATTTTTCTTTGCTGTTTGCTTTATTAATTGAATTAAATCATCAGCATTCACATGTTCATCAACAACAATCGCTAAGTCTCTTTCGATATTTGGATACTTACTCATTGGCTTGTATAATACTTGTTGTTTTTCTTCAAGTAGTGGAGCCAAATCAATATCTAAGACAACAGATGTATCAATACCCAATCTTTTAGCTTCCAAAGGATGTAATTCAGCAATTTGTCCAATAACTTGGTTGTTGAACATGATGTTTGCTTGTCTGTAAGGATGATAGGATTCAATATGATTTGTTGGTACATAATTAAAGACAATATCGATCGGATTAAAGACGCTATCCAATAAACCTTTTAACATATAAAAATCTGGTTTGAGAGTTTCTTTTTTCCATAAATTTTTATGCCATAATCCACTAAAAGCAACTCCTAAATGCATAGATTCTACACCCTGAGCAAAGCAATTACCTATTTCAAAGATTGCAACATTTGCTTGTTGTCTAGATTGGTTATAACTAATAGCTTCTACTAAACCATGTACAAGACTTTGTCTTAATGTTTTCTTATCTTCTGATAAAGGCATCAAAACGGATACAGGTTCACCTAAATTTTGAAACCTGTGAACATCATTTGGTGCAATTAAACTATAACTGATAATTTCATGAAGTCCTAAATTAGCAAATTGATGACGTAACCCCCTTAAACGTTTTTGTTTGAAAGTTAGTTGGCCTTTTGCTTCTTGATTGATTGCACGCATAGGAATATGATCTAGTCCATATATTCTAGCAATTTCTTCAAGCAAATCAGCTTTAATCAAGATATCTTTACGATAACTTGGTGCTTGAATGAGATAACCATCTTTAGTTACTTTATATGTGTAGTTATAAGCATCAAAATAAGATAGTAGTTCTGTTTCAGTTAAGGCGATACCTAATTTTTCATTAAAATAGTTTTTAGATGTTAAAATTTCTGGGTTTTTAACTTCATGATGAATTGCTTGATTGATACCTTTTGATACTTTAGCATCAGCAAGCTCAATTAATAGTTCTGTTGCTCTTTCTAAGCCTAGTTTAACGCGGTTTTCGTCAATGCCTCTTTCGAATCTAAGTGAAGCTTCGCTTCTTAAATTCAAACGCTTGCTGGTTTGAATAATGCGTTTAGGTTCAAAATATGCTGCTTCTAAGATGACACTTGTTGTTTGATCATCAATGATGGTATTAAGTAATCCCATGACACCACCAATAGCAATCACTTTTTTTGTGTTTGTGATGACGACGTCTTGACTATTAAGAACTCTTTCAACTTCATCAAGTGAAATCACTTTTTCGCCTTCTTTGGCATCTCTAACTAAAATATGGTTTGTTCCAACTTTGTTGGCATCAAACATATGAAGTGGCGTACCGTACTCTAAAAGGACATAATTACTGATATCAACGACATTATTAATAGGTTTCATATCATTGGCTAATAGTGCGCTTTTTAACCACCAAGGTGATTCTTTAACTGTTAGTTTTTCAAAATAGCGCGCGTAATATCTGCCACACCCTTGAGTTTCAATATCAATCTTAACAGGGTTAATCTTTGACGTTTCACTTATTTTATATTGAGGTACTTTAACCTTTTGTCCACTCATTGAAGCCAAATCATAAGCAAATCCTAAAACAGACAACAGATCAGCACGGTTTGGAGTAAGTCCTAATTCCATGACCCATCCTTCTAATGCTAATGCTTCCAATCCAGGTTTACCAATTTCTTTTGGTTCATCAAATGCATAGATACCATCTTTGTAATCTCCTGGTATATATTTATCATCTAGTCCTAACTCTTGAAGTGAACATATCATTCCATTGGATTCGACACCTCTGATTTTGGTTGCTTTAATCTTGAAATCTCCAGGTAGCACTGTACCTACTTGTGCAACGATAACATATTGATCTTTAGCAACATTAGGTGCACCACAAACGATTTGATCAATGCGATCGCCTAAATCAACAGTTGTTACATGCAAATGATCCGAATTAGGATGATCTTCGCATGACAAAATATGACCAACAACAAGATTTGTTGATAGATTGAGTTGTTCAAAACTTTCTACTTCGATAATCTTTTGGTTGGTAATCTCTAAAATATCTTGTGGGATCTTTACCCACTCTTTAAGCATACGTTCCGTTATTTTCATCGATTTATCCCCTTAAATTGACTTAGAAATCTTAAGTCATTTGTATAAAAATGACGAATATCATCAATGTTATATTTTAAAATCGCTATACGTTCAACACCAACACCAAATGCGAAGCCTTGATAGACTTCTGGATCATATCCACCCATTCTTAAAACATCAGGATGAACTTGACCAGCACCAAGTATTTCAATATAACCGATGGTTCCATCTTTTTTAATGTAGGAAACATCAACTTCTACACTAGGTTCAGTAAATGGGAAATAAGATGGTCTTAAACGAATGACACGTTCTGGACCAAATAGATGCCTTACCATTTTAAGAAGAGCATCTTTTAAATTAGCAAATGATAAGCCTTTTTCAATCACAAGGCCTTCTGTTTGAATGAATTGATGGCTGTGTGTTGGATCATCACTATCTCTTCTGTAAACTTTGCCAGGACAAATGATTCTTAGAGGTTCACCCTTCTTGGCAAGCATTGTTCTTGCTTGAACAGGTGATGTATGCGTTCTAAGCAACATATTTTCATCTGTATAAAATGAATCTTGCATCGCTCTTGCTGGATGATCCTTAGCCAAATTCATCATTTCAAAATTGTAATGATCATTTTCTAATTCAGGTCCTTCAGCAACTTCATATCCTAAACCCACAAATAAGTCTTCGAGATCTTCAATAACTTGGTTTAACGGGTGAACACCACCTTGATAAAACTGATATCCTGGTAGGGTCACATCAATTTGTTCAGCTTCTAATGTTTTTAGAAGCTCAACATTTTCTATTGCTTGTTTTTTCTCATAGATTGCAAGTTCAATTTGTTCTTTAACTTCGTTAACCTTTTGTCCAAAAGCAGGTCTTTCTTCTTGTGATAACTCTCTAAGCTTACCCATCATTAAAGAAACTTCTCCTTTTTTACTTAAATAAAAGACTCTAATGGTATCAAGTGATGGTAAATCAAGTGCGTCTTTAATTCTATTCAGTGCATCTTCATTCAATTTTTTCAAATGTTCTATCATTCGTATTTTCTCCTTTTAAATAAAAAAGTCCTTAGATTGCTCTAAGGACGAATCATTCGTGGTACCACCTTAGTTCTAGAGAATTCTCTAGCACTTGAAATCCTTAACGCGGATGAAACGTGTGTGATTAGCACATCTCCAAGACGAATTCATTAAACATGCTAGACATAGCTTCCACCTTTGCTACGCTCTCTTGACAAGCTCTTGTTTAATTACTATTTCTTATCATCGATTTTTATCTTCTGCTTGATGCAATTATTGCTAAGAATCTAAGTAATTCAATATATATCCAAACGATTGTTACCATTAAACCAACAGCAACCATCCATTCATAAGTCTTATCAGCGCCGCCTTCAACAATTCTTTCAGCACGGTCAAAATCAATGGCTAGCATTAAAGCACCAAAGATAATCAATATTGCACTGATTCCTAATGCCAATGGTACGTTAACTGCGATTGTTACAAATAAACCAAATATTCCAAATAAAATATAGAATACTAAAAACGATAACAAGATGCTAAACATAATTCTAGTAAATCGTGGAGTTACACGAATGGTTCTACTTGAATATAAGAAGAGCATGACAGAGAAAATGGATGCTGTACCTATTAAAGCAGCAAGTGCAACGCCTTCATAATAACTTTCGACGAGTGCAGTGATAACACCGAGTAAAATACCTTCTGCTAAAGCATAGATGATTGCAAATGGCATTGCTAAACGTGGACTTCTCGTAGAAACAATCACAGCGATCAGTGCAACGATCATCGAACCAAGCAATAAAGGAAACAAAGTTTCTATAGGTATTTGAGTCACTGCAAAATAACCACTAAGAACTGCTAATAGCAGTAAAATAGCTGTCTTGCCCATGATGCCACGATAGGTAGCAACTTCAGAACCCGCATATGATTCGCTTCTTTCAAGTGTTCTAAAAACTGGATTTGAACTTCGCATAATTTCCATCTCCTTTGAATTTCACTATTATTATATAATAACCAACTATTAAAGTGCAAATAAACCAGACTCAATCACATTATTTTCCGCTTTTAAGTCCTTAAGTGCACCGTATGCTTCAAGTTTTTCATAGACAGTCTTGTTAATTCTTGTTCGATCCTTCACATCGTCACGACTATCAAATGGTCTTTCTAATCGTTTTTGGATGATATCATAAGCAACTGCTTCCCCTAGTCCATCAATCGAGCTGAAAGGCATTCTAAGCCCCTTATCTTCCATGGTGAATGTAGTTGCTGATGATTTATTGATATCTATTGGTAAGAAGTTGAAACCTCTTTTGGTCATTTCTAAAGCAACACCAAGTGTAACTTGAAGATTTTCATCTTTAACTTTGAGATTAAACTGTTCACCAATAGAAATTAATCTATTTCTGATGGCGTTTGCTCCAGCTACCATGACTTCATATTCAAATTGGACTGCTCTTTTGGAGAAGAATCCAGAATAGAATAGTAAAGGCTTATAGACTTTAAACCAAGCAATACGCATCGCCATAATAACATAGGCAGTAGCATGTGCTTTAGGAAACATATACTTGATTTGACTTGCTGACCAAATATACCATTCTGGTACATTATTCTTACGCATTTCTTGTTCGTAGTCAAGCCATTTTGCTTTCTCTTTACTAGGTTTGCCTTTTCTAACAAATTCCATGATTTCGAAAGCTTTAAATGGTTGAAGACCAAAGTCTGTTAGTTGTACCATTATATCATCACGACAAGCGATAATATCATTAAATGGAATCTTGCCATAATCAGTTTTTCCATTGATTAAGGATTGAGCATTTTTAAGCCATACATCTGTACCATGTGACAATCCAGATATTTTAACTAAACCAGCAAAAGTATCTGGTTTTGTATCAACGAGCATTTGTCTTGTAAAAGACGTTCCAAATTCTGGAATAGCATAGGATGCGATATCGCTCATAATCTCATGTGATTCAACACCGATAACTTTGGTTCCTGAAAACAATTGATAAACTTTTGGATCATCCAAAGGAATATCTTGAGCTTTGTGAAATGGAAATTCGTCAGGATGAACTAATACATAATCCATTAAGAATTTAATCATTGTGGGATCATCATGACCTAATATGTCTAATTTAAGTAAATTTGATTCAAATGAGTGATAATCAAAATGTGTTGTTTGCCATTCTGAATTGACATCATCTGCAGGAAATTGAATAGGGGTAACATCATAGATGGTCTTAGATTTAGGAACAACTACAATACCACCAGGATGCTGACCTGATGAGCGTTTGACACCTTCAATTTTTTTAGCTAATCTTTCGATCTGTGCACTTCTAGCTTCTAAATGTTTATCTTCTAGATAACCTTTAACATAACCATATGCATTCTTTTCAGCAACTGTTTGAATGGTTCCAGCTCTAAATGTATGGTCAGCACCAATCAAATCTCTAACATATGAATGTGCAGTTGATTGATAATCACCAGAAAAGTTCAAATCGATATCAGGCACTTTATCACCATCAAAGCCAAGGAAGGTTTCAAAGGGAATATCGTGGCCATCTTTAATTAATTGTGCACCACAAATAGGACATTTTTGGGTTGATAAGTCATACCCAGATTGAATGCCTTTTAAGAAGGGTTGAAATGCCTTCTGTTCAGGCGTTATGCCGTAGTGGATGATTTCCTCATCTGTTAGATGAAAAGCCGTAAAATCGCCATTTGGGCATCTGTAATGAGGTCTTAAGGGGTTAACTTCAGTAATATCTAGTAATGTAGCAACTAATGATGATCCTACGGATCCACGAGATCCTACAAGATATCCATCTTCTAATGATTTTTTAACCAATAGATGAGAAATATAATAGTTAGGTGCAAACTCATTTTCAATGATATTTTTGAGTTCTCGTGTGACACGTTCACGCACCATTGGATGTGGATCGAGTCCATAAATGTTTTGCATCTTGTCATAGACAAGTCGACGCACTTCATCTGAAATAGAATCAATACCTAATAAGTCTTTAAATGCATCATTGGGTAAAGAATATAATTGTTTAGGGAAAGCTTGTATTTTTTCAATTAAACTATTTAAATGCTGTGTGTTTTTCACAACGATTTCATATGCTAATTCATCGCCTAAAAAAGCCATAGATTTTAGCATTTCATCTGTTGTAAGCATATATTGCTCAGGCATCACATTATATTTAGAAAGTTCATGTATACCTCCACCAACTAGCGGTGTACGAATATAAATTTCGCGGTATAAAACATCTTTCTTTTCTAAATAATGAACATCCCCTGATGCAATGACTATTTTGTTTTGATCTTTAGCAAATCTGATGATCTTTGTTAGGATTGCTTCAATGATTTCATCAGCAAAAGCGCCAAGCCCTTCTTTTAAATGTTTATAAGCTGCTGGTGGTTGAACTTCAATGTAATCATAATATGAAATGGCATGAATTAAATCTTGGTCACTTAAATTTAAGGCTGCTTCAAAAACATCACCATTGGCACAACCACTGCCAACTAATAATCCTTCTCTATATTTATTTAAAATTGATTTTAATGTTCTAGGTCCATGATAAAAATGGGAGGTTAATGCATCACTTATGACCCTAAATAGGTTTTTATAACCTACTTGAGTTTGAGTTAATACATTAACATGATATGGTCTAATATGCTTCCAAGCTTCCTTTTCATCAATAGCTTGATTGATTTCAGAAAATTGTTTGATATTTAGTTTGAATAGATCATTAAGCATGGATAACCATATTTGAGCAGTGACATAAGCATCATCTTCTGCTCGATGGTGCTGTTCTTGTTTAACCTTGAAAAATTTAGCGACAGCCTTTAAATTAAAACGTTTCAGTTGATCACTATAAAAGTATCTTGCAAGATTTAAGGTATCAATGACTAAAGTGTCATCAAATGCTAAATCATTTGCTTTTGCATTTTCTCTAATGTGTCCCACGTCAAATAATGCATTATGTGCAACTAATATACCGCCTTCTATGAATTTTAAAAATCCAGGAAGCACTTGATCAATCGTCGGTGCAGCAGAAAGCATTTCATCTGTGATATCTGTTAGTTCCGTAGTAAAAGTCGATAAAGGTTCAATAGGATTTACAAATGTTTGATATCTCTCACTAATTGATCCTGATTCAATTTTAACTGCAGCGATTTCAATGATCTTATCTCTAGTATTAGAAAGACCAGTTGTTTCAATATCAAAAACTATATATTTGGCATCTTTAAGCAAGATTTCTTTTTCAACATGGCTTGTAATCTTAAACTGATCTTCATCAACAAAATCTAGTTCAACACCATAAATCGGTTTGATATCTTTCCCTTTGGTTGCTTTATAGATATCAGGATATGCATATAAACCATTATGATCGGTAAAAGCTATGGCTTCATGTCCCCATTTAACTGCTTGGTCAATGTACTCTACAACATCAGTTACAGCATCCATATTAGACATTTTTGTATGTGTATGAAATTCAATTCTCTTTTCTTTTGCCTTGTCCAATCTTTCTTCTTTTTTGCTTTTTTGTATGAAGTTGATTGCTCTAGAGAATATGACGACATCTTTCTGATAAGTATCAAACTGAGCATTGCCTTCAACTTGAATATAATCGCCTTCATGAAGTGATTCTGCTAAAGCAAAATCTTTATCACTTTTCAAGAAGTTTTTAACAAAAATAGCATCTTGATCATCACCTAAAACAAATGTGAGCAATGACATATTTGTTAAAGCTCTAATTTCTAATTTTGAGATTGTGCCCTCAATGAGGAAATTTGCATCGCCTTTTTCATTTTTATATTGATCCAAACGATATAAATCTAGGGGAATCTCAGTAATTGATACTGCTTTTGGACTACTCTTTTTTGTAAATGTTTTTTTAGATTGTACTTTTTGAGCTTGTTTAGCATATGCTTGTTTCTGTTCTAAAACTTTGCCTTGCTCTTTAATTGATGATTCAATCATTTGACTCGTAGAAACTAATGTATCACTAATCTCTAATTTGACATTCGTATCTAATCCAAAATTTTTTAATATTTGATGAACGTCTTTTAAGTATTGATTAATATATGTACTATCTTGATCTACAGATAAAATGAAATCTCCAAGATCAAAACGGACTTTATAGTTTTTTAGTACAGCATAACTCGCTTTTTCTTTAGATAATTGGATGACGGCATAATCAAAATACCCTATGGCATGTTGATCAAATTCTTTTTTCGATTTATACTCTAGTTTTACGTCAACTGATGATAATATTTTAGGTACATAAAAATAACTCTTAATCGTTTGAAGAAATGGGACAAGTGCTTCAGAAGCCACGACTTCAGGTAAAATTAAATAAAAGGTCCATTTTTTCTTCTTTTCATCTACTTCTAGATTTTTAAGAACGGATTGATTTAAAATGGGTGAGTTAAATTTTGATTGTTCTAAAAATAATGCATATTTATTTTTAGCCATTAAATCGCTCCTTTCTTGATCACTTTAACTGATCGATATGCTAATATATGATAAACATAAACAAATAATATACTAAGGAAATCAAGTGCTTCTGCATGGAATAAGGTAAGTACGAGTTCAGCAAATACCCATATCGTGGTTAAATATACAGATAGTTTAAATCGAAGTTTAAATGGGAATTGTACATGAGTCACAAAGATTAACATCATCATACTCATCAAAAAGACTATAAATAAGTAATCGACCAATGAAAAAATGTATTGGACGGTGATATCGACAAATGTGATTGAGGGTTGTTGTTCAATATATGTCTTTAATGCAATATCTAGGACACGGAGATCTTCTGCATCTGTTGAACTAAAGTCATGATTTAATAAATTTAGATCTGAATAACTGATTTGATCAAATTCGATATCAGAAATGTAGAATATAACACCCGTATCTTCGAAAACAAAATTAAATGTGCGTCTATCTAGGTCCTGTGGCCCTAAATATAAAGTGAATAAATCACCAAAAGTAGCCTGGATGGGTGTCTCATAAGTTAAAACACCATCTACAATCGATGCATTTTCCGTTCTGAAATCTTCTTCAATCGCTAATGTCATCTGATCATAACGATCGATATTCATACTTGGATCAACAAGCACTGTGATGAGGTTTGGAATGATTAAGATCATTGGGAGTAATAAGATGTATAGGATTACTCTTTTCCATGAGTCCTTCATAAAAAAAATCGTTTGTGGAGGTCTCGATAAACTTGTTGTCATTCTCTTAAACATGCCTTCAACTCCTTGTGTCTTATTATATCATAATAACACTTTTGTGATAAAATGAAACTGGTGAAAAAAATGAATTTGATGAATAATGAAAAGCATTATAATACATTAAATAATTATTATTTGCATAAATTTAACAAAAAGGTTTATAAAGTCTCTTTAAATGGGGGGTTTACATGCCCAAACATCGATGGAACCGTCGCAAGAGGTGGTTGCACTTTTTGTTCTTTCATGGGTAGTGGTGATTTTGCTGGTAATAAATTAGAGCCTATAGAGGTCCAATTTGAGAAAGTAAAAGCTCAAATGCAAAAAAAATGGAGTGATGGATTCTATATTGCCTACTTCCAAGCAAATACAAATACACATGCACCCTTAAAAAGACTAAAAGAACTTTATGAAAAAGCAATCACATTGGATCCAAATATCGTCATGTTATCTATTGCTACAAGACCAGATGTTTTACCTCAAGATGTTATTGATTATTTAGGAGAATTGAATTTAAGAATGCCTGTCCAAGTTGAATTAGGTTTACAAACCATTCACCAGCAGACATCAGATTTAATCAATCGCGCACATGATTTAGCCTGTTTTGATGATGCTGTCTCAAGGTTAAGAAAACAAAATATCGAAGTTGTTGTTCACGTCATCAATGGATTGCCTTTCGAGACGAAAGAAATGATGATTGAGACCATCAAACATATCAACACTTTAGATGTTCAAGGTATTAAAATTCATATGCTCCATTTAATGGAGAAAACAAAAATGGGCCATGATTATTTGAAAAATCCATGGAAAATGCTCACTTTAGAGGCTTATGTAGATATTACAGTAGATCAAATTTTATGGTTAAGAAAAGATATCATTATTCACCGTTTAACAGGGGATGCCCCAGCAGAAATGCTTATTGCACCTTTGTGGACCAAAAAGAAATTTGTTGTCACAAATGAGATAGATAAACGTTTGAGAAAACTCAACTTGTATCAAGGAGATTACCATGAAAAACAATCTAATACTTGAAACAGCACATCAGCTACTTAGTAACTATATTACCTCACATGATATCATGGTTGATGCTACCATGGGCAATGGGTATGATACTGTATTTTTAGCTAAGCAAACAGAATTTGTCTATGCTTTTGATATTCAAGAAAAAGCATTATTTGAAACACAAAAACAATTAGATGAGCAAAAAATAAAGAATGTTAAACTTATATTAGATAGTCATGAAAATATTTTAAATTATGTTAATGATTTTAAAGGTGTTATCTTTAACTTAGGATACTTACCTCATGGAGATAAATCCATTACCACAAAAAAAGATTCAACCATTAGAGCGCTTAAATCCATACTTCCAGTGCTTAAGAGGGGGGGATTCATCATGATTGTGGTTTATCCTGGTCACGAAGAAGGCATGAATGAGTCTAACACTTTAGACACCTATTGTAAAACAATAGATCAAAACCAATATAAGATAATGAGCATTAGATTACCTTATCAAGATAACAAGCCACCTTATATTCTTTTCATACATAAAGTAAAAGACGAAAGCAATTAGCTTCCGTCTTTTTTATATTTAAACTCCCATAAGGGGATTATGGGCGACACCCTTGGAATGTCTCAATTTCATCTTGCATTTCGTCTCTTCTTGACTGTGCTTGATTGAGAAAATCTTCTACTTTTTGTCCAAGTTCCATTCTACGAACTTGTGTTTGATATAAATAACCAACTTGTAATTCTAGAGTTTGAGCATGAAATGCATCTCTAATGATGGCTAATTCAGCTTCAAATTCGACTTTTAGTGCATCAAGATCAGCTTGCAAAGCTGTTGTATCTTCTTCAGCAAGAACTGCTGCAGCTATTTGTGCTTCTAAATCTTGAATTTGTGGAATATAAATATCAAATAAATCTTGTCTTTCAGCAAAGAATGCTTCTCTAAGTTCGATTGCTACTTCTCTATTTGCTGCTTTTGCATCATGTAGAATATCCATTAGATCTTGTTGAGTCATCAACAAAGCGTCATCAAATAAAATAGAGTCATCTACTGCTATTACAGAATTAACTAGTGCTAGAAACCCAGGTGTAACACCATAAGCTGCAGCTTCATCAATTTGTTCTTGTGAATATACTTTATCTTCAGCTCTGCCCATCATGGCACGCTTCATAAATGCATCATTAAAACTTTCTCTAACTCTTGTTCTAATTGTTTCCCCTATTTCAAAATTATTTGAAATGGTAGATACGGTAACAAATGTTTCATCAGAATCAATGTCAATAAATCCTAAACTAATGGATTCAGCAATAATTTGATCGACTGCATCATCCAAATTTAAACCTACTAAATTCAAGTTTGCTAACAATAGTTCTCCATCTTCATTGAGTGGGTTTGCATAAAGTACTTTTTCTCTAGGTGACACGACAAGCTCAATGCTTGGGTTAATTTCAATTGTTACATAAGTATCATCTGCTGCGGAAACGGAAGTGGAGCATCCTACAATGACAAGAACAGTTGCCATAATAAATATAAAACTTAAAACGTAATTTAATTTTTTCATTATTAAATCCTCCCTTTTATACTTAACATACAAAACTGAAGACCTTTTTATTGGTGAAAATTAAATTTCATATATAAGAAACTCCTGGAAGACTACTACTTGGACCACCACCATGGTAGTTCATACCACGATCTTTTTCAATCATATAAGGCATGCGACCTTGTGGTCTAATTTCAATTGCATATTGAGATGTTGCGCCTGTTGTATCTACTGTAACATCAATTTCACCTGATTCAGATGTATCTCCAGAAATGTAATAAGAGATATTCATTCTTCTCATTTGGTTTTCTTCAGTTAATCTAAACGCATAAGATCCTGTTGACTGTCCATCGATAAAATCAAGATATACTGATCTACGATTATTGATTTCTTTGACAACCATATTTGTTGATTGTAGTTGAGTTCCATTTTCAACAACAGAAATCTGATATCTGCTAGTTGTTTCAGTAACTTCATAATTAATATCAATATAATTGTTAGCATCTTTTTCGATGTGTAACTGTAATTGCTGCGGGTTATTTAGTGCACCCTGCGCAGTAACCATATAATGAATGCCATCAATTTCAATCGTGCCTTGCAGTGTGAATTGGTTATCTGTCTGATTTTCAACTTGATTAAAGTTAAATGTATAATCAGTTTCTTGATCTAACATATCTTTGGCTGTGAAACTCAAATGATTATTATAACCATCTATCGTTGTTGTGTTCATTTGATAATTAAAATCATCATCACTATTCAATAATTTCTCCATTGTGCCTAAGTACATTGTTACATCATCAATTTCTTCATCAATTTGAGTTGTTACAGGAACATCTAATGTGACATAATCTAATGATAAATATGTTGTATTATTTTGATCAATTAGTGTTGTATCAAACTCAATTAGGCTGACTGCTGTCACAGATGACAAGGCAACAACTTGATTAACATCTTCAATTTGAGGAACAATTGGTGATGCTGGATTGTAAAGGAAAAAGAAAGCAACAACTGCAGTAACTAATGTAAATGAATACATCAACGATGGTTTAAAATAAAATTTTCTCTTGGGTCGAATAATAGCCTCAGATTGAGGTAAAAGACGAGCCTTTTCAACAATAGCTGCTGAAAAGTCTTTTATATTGATTTCTTCTGATTTAGTTTTGATTAGTTTGAGTAATTCTTTTTTTCTCATATAAAATCAACCGCCTTTTCTTTTAATTTCTTAATTGCTTTGTTATATATCCATAAGACTGTGCCTAATGGTTTATCCATCATGATCGCAATCTCTCTGAACTTTAAGTCGTTAATCACATGTAAGGTAACTATTTCTCTCTCATCCGGATCTAATAAATCAAGAATCTTAAAGATGTCCTCATTGACCTCTTCAACTTCTTCATCTGGAATTGATTCAATCAGTTCATCAGATACAACAATACGTTTATTTTTGTTGTAGTAATTGATTGCTAAATTTCTTGCAATAGTTGAAAGATATGCATAGGGATTTGAATTAGATTTGTAATCCTCTATTTTTTCTAGAAACTTCATATAGACTTCTTGCATAAGATCCTCTGCTTGATATTGATCTTTGACAATTGAAACAATCGCATAAAAAACTTGATTTTTTGTCAAGTTGTAGAACGTATCAAAAGACTTGTAGTCTCTTAGTTTTAGTTCTTCAATAATCACATGTATTTTGTCCATAGTTTCCCCTTACGCTTAATATGGTAGTGTCAAAAATTGATTTTTTTGACCTACTTTTCTTCATATTTTTATACTCTTTAAGATAATAAAAAGAGTAGTTAATCCCGTGTTATAATGAATGTGCGAACATCACATATAAGGAGATCAACTACCTATGCAAAG
>JAHISX010000077.1 GCA_018817915.1 Bacillota bacterium | reverse complement strand
CCGCACCAAAGTTATCTTTGATTACTCCCCAAAACCAGGGGATAATAGCGATATTTTAATGAAATTGACCTTATTTCTAATGAAATAGGGTCTTTTTCTTTTATCGAGTCGTGCCGAGAGCAAATTTGCTTTCTCGAAAGTGACATATTTAATTTGGGGGTAATGTGGTTCCGAACTTCAACTCAATCATAGATACAAGGGGTAATGTGGTTCCGAACTAACATATATAAAGATTGAACTCCAACTCACTATGCTTGTATTTATAGATAATTGGAATTCGGTATGAGTGTATAAGATATTTATTTTCAGGAATTACCTTGAAGTCATCGTTAGTTAAGGAAATAATTAAATGCACTTTAAAACCAGTAAAAATTACCTTTGTAAAGACTTTTTTGATTAATTCGATGTTTGGCTCAACAGCAAGTTTCTTTGAATGATAAACAGTTTCTGTGACTAGTTTTTCAACCTCATTAATTCGGTGCAACTTAGATAAATTGTCGGAGATTATTGAATATCTATTAATTTGTTCATTGACAGATCTATCTTCAATTCCCCAATATAACTCATCAAGTTGATTTGCTAAGCGTAAAGATGTTGGTGCAATTTGGTGTTTTATATGTTCCATTATTTTGTCTTTGTTTTTTATAATATGTGATGCAGCTAACGAAATGCCATTCTCAATATCATTGTTTCGAAAAGCAAATCTTCCTAAATCACACTTACATATTAGTGTTGGAACTTCGTATTTACCTTTGTGACGTTCTACGTAATAAGTGAAGTGTCTATTAAAGTCTTGAGAATAGTAGAAATAGGCATAAGGATTAAGTTTAAAGATTTTACCTTTACCATCAAACTTAGTTTTTTTCTTTCTCAAATCTAGTACTTCATTCCAAGTCTCTCTAGTAATAATAGGTTCATGGTGATTACTAACATAGTATTGATTTAGGTTCAACGCTGAAAGAATCTCTGGTCTTACGATTCGATCGTTCATTTTTTTTCGCAGTAACATATCACCAACATATTTTTCATTCTTAAGTATATCTTCTAGTGTTCTTTGACTCCACTTATCTTTACCAGAAGGAGTTAATGCTCTCATATCTTGTAGATATTGAATGATGTTTTTATATGAGTGACCCAAGATATACCATGAGTAGATTTTTCTAACAATCACCGCTTCATCTTCAATAATCGTGTAGATATCTCCTTTAATAGAATATCCATATAATCCAGAGGTCGTGTTCAGACCTCTTTTCATTTTACTTTCAAATGCCCATATTGTATTCATTGAAATTTGCCTAGATTCCTCTTCAGCATGTGCACTTAGAAGTGATAATGTAAAATCCATGGTTGGATTAGAAGTGGAAAGATTTTCTTTCTCGAAGTAGATTTCCACACCTTTTAATCTTAGTTCCTGGATGATATTAACAACTTCAATTATGTTGCGACCAAAACGTGCAATTGATTTTGTCAAGATTAAGTCGATCGCACCAGCGTTAACGAGTTCCAACATTTGTGTAAAGGCAGGTCTATTCATTGAGCGACCACTTTCCTTATCTGCGTAAACACATACAAGATTGTAATCTTTGTTATCTCTTACAGATTTTGCTAATTCGAGAACTTGCCTTTCATAAGAGGTTTCTTGCTCAACTAGTTCAGTAGATACTCGTGCATAAATGACAACTCTCTTTTTTATTAAATGTGATACATCAACTGGTATCTCATAAATCTCACTCATGTATGATCACCTTGTAACCAAAAGTTTTTTCTTGTTCATAGTCCTTATAGAAACCTCGAATTATTGGTTCGGTTTTCATCAATTCATCAATACGCAGAATTAACTCATCAGATGTAGACTTCTTTGAAATAACACAAATTATTTTGTCTACATCCATGATGATCAGTGAGTAGATATTTTTAATCAAATAGTGTGAATCATTGGATATGATGTCACTAGAATGGTTTCTCAAGATGTCAGCTAATGATACATTCTTGATAGAAGAAGTGATTTGTCTCTTAAGGTTACTAATTTCTTTCTTCAAGAATTTTTCCTGATGAAGAAACGAATCGAGATTCAAGTTTCCATCAGTATTCCTTTGATGAATCAGTTTTGTCAAATCTTG
Source organism: Bacillota bacterium (assembly GCA_018817915.1). Lineage (GTDB taxonomy): Bacteria > Bacillota_I > Bacilli_A > Acholeplasmatales > Acholeplasmataceae > Peloplasma. The sequence goes on along the minus strand of JAHISX010000077.1, from coordinate 48,943 downwards.
TTTTTTCTTAAGAAGTAACTCACTTAATTCCTCACTGCATGAAACATCTGCTAACTCATCCATTAATGTATTGATGATTTCATCAGATGAAAGCAAACGCTTGATGGATTCCATGATAGTTTCAATAACTAAATTGTTGTCAATCCAAGGTCTGTCACACTTGATAGATTTATCTATTCTATTGTGTCGACAATCAAGAGTAACTCTTTCAGATGGTCGGCCATAATTAACTAGATGTCTGTGAAGATTACCATGACACTTAGAACAATAAACCATATTTGTTAACGGATACTTAGTGACCAGATTGCGAGATGATCTCGATGACTCTTCAAAAATGGTTTTGGACATTTCAAACGCAGCTTTACTCACGATTCCTTCGTGATTATTTCTAACGAAATACTTTGTAGCAAGATTATCATTCTTAACCTGCTTGTGAGTCAAATAATCAGTTGTAACGGTCTTTTGCAGAATGGCATCACCACAATACTTCTCATTAGTTAAAATGCATTTAACGCCATTGTAGAGCCACTCTTTTTTGTTGAGAGTTGGTATTTTTCTTTCATTTAAAACCTTTCTAATATCATTGATATTAAACCCTTGAAGAAAGAGAGTGTAGATGAGTCTGACGGTCTTGGCTTCTTCATCGTTGATAACCAGTTCACCTTGTTCGTTCTTGTCAAATCCATAAATCTTTGGTATGTGTGCCTTTCCAGCTTTAAATCTCTTTTCTACACTCCATTTAACATTTGTCGAAATCGACCTGGATTCCTCTTGTGCAATCGATGAAAGTATCGCCAATGTGAAATCGATTTGTGGATCACTTGAATAGATGTTTTCTTTTTCGAAATAGATAATGCATCCCAAGTCTCTAAGTTCTCTTACAAGCGATAGAATGTCAACTGTATTTCGTGCAAACCGTGAAATCGATTTAACTAAAATCAAATCAATCTCTTGGCGTCTTGCTAGTTCAATCATCTTCATGAACTCAGGACGCTTTTTCGTTTGTGTACCAGATAAGCCTTGGTCTGAAAACATACCTATAAACTCCCAGTCCTTGTTAGCCTGAATTCGACTGGTGTATTCATCAATCTGAAATTTAAAGGAGTTCATCTGATCGTCTTCATCGGTTGACACACGTGCATATGCAGCGACTCGCTTTTTGCGAATGACCTCATTTGTTGCTTCATTGATAAAACGGTTGATTGGTTGAATCACTTCAATTGTCTTCATACTTTAATTGCTCCCTTCGTGCTTGTTTGTTTTATACCTTAAAAAATCGATTATTGGTAATCTTTGTGAAAACTTTCAGATATTCTTCTAAACTTAAAAAACCCTTCAAAAATAGAAGGGTTATTGTTGATAATAAAATGCGATTTTCTGTTAGTGTCATCATCTCTACATACCTCAGCTTTGAGTTGTAGAAACGATCTGTAGGCATTCCTGAACCAACGCTATTGTATCAAAGAAGTTTTGCTTATTTGGTGGTCAAACTGAAGACTCGTTATCTTTTGATGAATTTCCCTGGTTGAACGTCTTTATATTCACCTATCAATCGACCCATAAAGAATACATCCGTTCGATTGCGTATGATGATGTGCGAACTATCACTGAAGAACAGTAGTGCTTCAAAAGGCTTGTTTTGCACTTGAGTTGGAAGAATGACTTTTGACATGTATCGCTTTGAATCATATTCATAGAAGTAAACTCCTGAGGTACCAGGAGAATCTTGAATTGCCTCAAAGACATAAGTATGGTTACCATCTTTAACAAAGTAAATGGATGAGTATTCATCAGAAATGTGAACCTTTGTTTCACGTACAACATCTTTAAATGATGGATCTAATTGATACTCATTAAAGAAAACAGCATTCGTGAGTTGAGCAAGATGATTATTTGTAAGGAACTCTAGACTTACATTATAAAAATCTGCAAGCCGTTTGAGACCTACAACACTGATTTGACTCTCGCCTTTTTCATACTTATGGTACTGAACTCGAGTCACACCAAGAACTTCAGATAACCTATCAATTTTCACTTTGTGCTTATCACGTAAAAACTTTAATCGATAACCTATGTTATCCAGCAAACCCTTTGAATATCCATCATATATAGCCATAAATCTCACCTCCAACATGTTTCATTAGAATTAACACTTTAACTAAAGTATATCATGTAATATTTAAAAAACACATAAAAACATAAAAAAATGTTAATCTAGATATTACATAACTAATTGACAATGAAACATAAATAAATGAATGCTGTTGACCACTTACAATAGACACATCAATAGGAGGTGTCCGATGAAAGTAGATACGCATAATAAGGATCAACCAGAAAAAAGAGTAGCGTTGTCTAGAAGTTATTTGATTAATCTCAAGTTAAAAGCTGGATTAACCACCGACATTTTAGCAAAAAGAATATTTATAGACAGAAAAAATTATTACCAATTGGAATCAGGTACCAGGGGACATAGGATGAGTGCAATTCTCTATTTGAGATTAGCACGAGAGCTTAAGGTAAGCGTTGAAGAATTGGTTCGAAGAGAGGCTGCATACCAAAGAAAGCGAATAAAAAAAGGATTATCCAAAGAACCTTGGTATTTATTAACAGAGGAACACGAAGATGAATACTAAGTTAGAAATCGATAATTATATTGCTTATACCGATTTGAAGAAGATATCTAAGGATAGTTATCGAAACATTTTGTGGAACTGGGCGACTTACCTTGAAGATAAAGGCATTCTTGAACCAACTAGAAACGATCTTATATCATTCAAAGAAGAAATGCTCAAAGTAAACGAAAGTGCCAGTGTACAAAAATACATTGTTGTTATCAGAGGATTCTATAGATACTTAAAGTTTATGGGTATTTATGAGGATATTTCCTACCAAGTTAGAGGATGTAAAGTAGAAACAACATTCAAACGAATGCCACTATCAATAAAGGATTCAAGAAAACTCATTAAAAAAGCGAAACGCAACGCAACCAATGAAATCGGTAAACGAGATTATGCGTTGGTGGTTCTTTTCTTAACGACTGGTTTAAGAAGTATAGAAGTTAGTCGTGCAGATGTAGAAGATATCGATATGATCGATGGTGAGTATGTTCTTCACATCCAGGGAAAAGGAAGAGATTCAAAAGCAGATTATGTCAAGTTATCAACCAATGCTTTTGATGCAATTACTGATTATATTAATTCAATCAATCAAGATTATGTAATCAAAGATAATGGTAAGACACCATTGTTTCTTGCTCAAGTGCGAGCTAGTAAGCAAGGTCGTTTAACTACGAAATCGATTCGTAATTGTGTGAAAGAACTATTGGTATCCATTGGATATGACTCAAGAGCATATTCAGTACATAGTCTTAGACATACATTTGCAACAACAGCATTAATCCAAGGTGCTTCACTTCTTCAAACACAAGAAGCACTCAGACACAAAAATATCTCAACCACACAGATCTATAGCCATATGGTTGAGGGAATGAAATCCAACACAAACAAAATAGTGAGCAACGCACTATTTAACAACAAGGAGAAGCCGAATGAATAGCAAGGAAGCCTATATTCTCTATCTCAAAGACTTTCCAAACGTCTTCGTTGCATACCATGAAAATGAATTCTTTATTCACCTTCAGGATGCACTGAAAGGATTTGGGCTAGATAAGAATAGTGAAGATGTAAAAGAAGATACTGTTTCCATTACACGATTTGATGTCAGTTATGTTTCGGCAACTAGAAAGCAAGCTGACTTCATCGATTACAAATCATTTGAAAGATTATTCCAAATATCCAAATCCATGAGAGCTTTAGATTTCTTTAATGAAGTGAGTAAACACAAATATGAAAAAGAGAAGAACTTTGATGGATTAACCACCAATGACTTTCATCATCCTGAAATCGCTCAAAAATTTATTGAAGAACGTAATGAACTTATGACTAAAGTATTATCCTTTGAAACGAAAGAACGAAAACTAGAACCCTATATTAAGATTGTTAAAAACATCTACGGAACCAAGATTGCACCGGTTAATTTTGTTAACATCAGCACTGCACTCAAATACTCCAAACCGATTCCATCATCCATCATTGCAGAACACCTTAGACAAGCTGGTATCTTTGATGAACACAATCAACCCAAGAAAACATTCATCGATAAGAATTACTTCAGAGTGATCACTTTGTCATCATCCAAACTAGATAAGTATATTAGTCAAACAAGTGTCCTGGTATTACAAAGTGGAATCAAACTCATCGAAGAGATTATCGATAACAGATTAGGTGGTAAGAAACTATGAATGAAACATTTACATTAACTGAAGTTGCAGAGTACTTAAAAGTATCACGAAAGACTGTTTTAAGATACGTCAAAGAACGTAAGATTAAAGCATTTAAATTCGGAAACAACTACCGAATCACCAAAGAAAATCTCGACAAATTTTATGCCGATAATTCTTTAGAAAACGAAAAAAACAGTATCAAAAAATAACGACACATAACAGTAGTGAACGGCAACGTAAACATACCTTTCGTAGGACAAGGACTACCATGTATATACCCTTTGTAGGACAAAACGACTAAGTATGTTTTTGATTGCCGTTCACATTATTTTAGGAGAAAAAATCATGCTAAGAATTATAGAGTTTTTTGCTGGCATTGGTGCATATCACCAAGCCCTAAAAGAAATAAATATCCCACATGAAGTTGTTGGGATTTCAGAGATAGATGAGAATGCCATTAAAGCGTATCAAATACTTCATGGCAGAACGAATGTGCTTGGTGACATAAGAAGAGTTAGAAGAACTCCTGATGCAGAGATGTGGTGCTATTCGTTTCCTTGTACTGACATATCTATTGCAGGGCAGATGAAAGGAATGGATCGTGAATCTAAGACACAATCAAGTTTATTGTGGGAAATCGAAAGATTGCTTCATGCAGCTGAATACAAACCCAGGTACTTGATCATGGAAAATGTTCCAACCCTAGTTGGCAAACGGTATTTAGAGCATTTCAAGATATGGCTAAGTATCCTAGAAGAAATGGGATATAAGAATTATTACGATGTGTTGAATGCAAAAGATTATGGTGTCGCTCAAAATCGGAAGCGACTTTTTCTCGTTTCAATTATGGGGAATGAGAAGTATGTATTTCCAAAGAAGTTACCATTAACGAAAAAGTTGAGTGAATACTTAGATGATCAAGTAGATGAGAAATACTTTGTTTCTCCAAAAATGTTTAGATACTATACAGATACGAAAAATAGAAATGGATTTGTAAGAGCAACCAGGTTCAGACCTCACGACAAAGACAGCAATTATGCTTGGACAATCACAACTAGAACTGGATCGACTCCAACGGATAACTTTGTTATCGTTCCAGAAGCGACAAAAAAGGGCAGTACAACTGCCCAAGTAGGAGATGGCATCTACATCAACAGACCTCATCAAAAGCGTGGTGTAGTGCAAAAAGAATCGATTCCCACACTGAAGACATCTGTCAGTGATTTAGGAGTTGTTGTTCACAAAGATGAACTCATATCAATCCGTAAAATAACTCCTAAAGAAAGTTGGAGATTGATGGGATGGAGTGATTATGATTTCATGAGAGTTGATGGCAAAATAAGTGAAACAGCACTATATAGACTAGCTGGAAACTCTGTTGTTGTTACAGTACTTAAAGAAATGTTTAAAACTTTGTTTGTAGGTGAGATTAATGCCAAAGAATGAGATACCAGCAAATCACTTTATAGTTGAATTCTATTGGATGACTACAATGGGATTAAAGGGAAGCGAATTAAGGCTCTATGCCTTAATTTTTTCCTATTCCCAAGATACAAAAGGTGGATTCTTTGGATCCATCGAATATTTGGCTAATAGACTAGATATATCAAGAAGACAAGTTTTTAGATTGATTGACTTGCTAATTGAAAAAAAACTGATTGAGAAAAGTGAGTATTACAAAAATCATGTGAAATATGTTTCATTTGAAATAATCCCAAATGAATTCACTAGTGACAAAATGTCACTACCCATGACAAAACGTCACAAGGATGATGACAAAATGTCAAAAGAACCAGTGTCAGAATGTCACTTAACCGATGACAAAATGACACCCAATAATAAAGAATATATTAAAGGTTTTGATATCAACACTATAGTAAAGGATGTATTAGATAAATCAGATATATTAGAGAAATTAGATAAAAGTAGCAAGCTAGAAGATGAAATAGCATTTTCTAAGAATCATGTATTAACCAGGTACTTAGTGAATGCAAGATATCTAACGAAAACTGATGAGTTGGAGTTTTTCAGGTATGACAACTTCTTCAATAAGTTCATAGGTAAGAATGGTTTTGAATTTGATGATTACAAACTCTATGTTCAATACTTTATCTATCGAAATAAAGAACGGATAAAAAATTGGAAATTAAAGAGTGAGCCGATAGAAAATAAGTATGGATACTTTATAACAGCAATGGAGAGTGCAAGAAAAGAATTCAGCAGAAAAAAGCTATAAAATGGCGTTTTGGCGTTTTGGCGTTCAAAGATTGACTTAATGCATATCCTGTGATAACATAGAACTAAAATAACTTACAGATGAGGTGTAGTCATGAAAGACCCTAGAATAAGTGTCAGAATATCACAAGATGAACATGAACAGTTAAAAGTATTGGTTGCAAAGCGAAGAACCAACATTAATCAATTTTTAACTGATTATATTAGAAACGAAATAAAGAAGGGTGAATTAAACAGGACAAAATCAAAAATTGAGGGAGCAAAAGTGCTCTCTTTATTTGCCAACATTGGAGTCGCCGAAGCATTTTTTGAAGATATAGGTATTGATGTTGTTCTTGCTAATGAAATTGTTGAAAGAAGAGCAAAACTCTATCAAGAAATATATCCAAAAACTGAAATGAAGATTGGAGATATTACGAGTACTGCTATTCAAGAGTACTTAATTGCGCGTAGTAATGAACTAGGTGTTAATGTCATTATGGCTACTCCTCCATGCCAAGGAATGAGTACTGCTGGACGACAAGAAAAAGATGATGAACGAAATGACTTAATTGTTCCAGTAGTTAAACTTATAAAAGAAATTAGTCCTAAATACGCATTTATAGAAAATGTTCCTTTACTATTTCAAACATCAATCAACTACAAAGATGAAGAAATTAACATTATAGAATTTATTCAAAAAGAATTAGGTAGAAAATATCGAGTTAACACTTATAAAATTGACACTAAGGATTATGGGGTCCCTCAAACAAGAGAAAGAGCAATCATACTTTTAAGTAGATCTGATGTTCCATATGAATGGGTTGTACCACCTAAAGAGGACAAAATTGTCACGATGCGAGATGCCATAGGAAATCTTCCTCCTTTAGATCCTCACATAAAGGATATAAGTCATGATGAGTTAATTAAGTTATTTCCAAATTATGAAGAACGAGCAAAAGCAGCACATAAGATATCGAAATGGCATTTCCCACCAACTCATGTTAGAAGGCAAGTAGAGGTAATGATGCATACTGCTACAGGAAAAACGGCATTTGATAATAAACCTGAATATAAACCACAGAAAGACAACGGAGAGTTTGTAAAAGGTTTTAAGAACACATACAAGAGACAAGAGTGGGATATTCCAGCTTACACCGTAACAATGGACAATCGAAAAATCTCATCTCAGAATAACGTACACCCTGGAAGACCTATAGGAACTACACAGAGTGGAGCTATAATTTATAGTGATGCTAGAGCATTAACAGTTTACGAATTGATGTTAGTCAGTAGTATACCAAACGAATGGCCACTTCCAGAAAATACACCTGCAGCTTTCTTAAGATCTGTAATTGGGGAAGGTATTCCACCTTTGTTTACTAGAAGAGTTTTTGAACAATTAAGAGGTGCAATATGGGAGTAATCAAGGGTTTATCCTTGTTTGCAAATGTAGGTATCGCTGAAGCATATTTTGAGGAAATCGGTATAGATATATTAGTTGCTAATGAATTGAACCAACAACGAGCTGACTTGTACAGACACTTATATCCTAAAACTGAAATGATTTGTGGCGATATAACTAATGATACAACTCGACAATTAATTATAGAAAAAGCATTAAAAAATGGAGTAGACTTTGTCATTGCAACTCCTCCATGCCAGGGAATGAGTGAAGCTGGAAACAGAGATCCTGATGATGTAAGAAATCAACTAATTTATTATGCAATTGATGTAATTAAAGCAGTAAAACCTGATTACATACTTCTTGAAAATGTTCCTAAAAACCTAATAACTTATATAAAAGTAAATGGAGAAAAAATTTTAATTCCAGATTATATAAAAAACGAATTACAATTGGAGTATAATTTTAATAAAGACTCGTTAATAATGGCAAAGGATCATGGTGTACCACAGTTACGAGAAAGGAATATTTTCTTGCTTGTAAGAAAAACTTTGAATATAAATTGGGAATTCCCAAAAAAGGAACCAGAGGTCACACTTGAAGATGTTATTGGAGATCTCCCATCATTAGATCCACTTTTGCGTGAAGGGTTAGAATTAACTCTTAAAATATTTCCTGATTTTATTTTAAAGAGAGAACTTGGACTTAAGGTATCTAAATGGCATAAACCTCCAAAGCATTCGTTAAAACAAGTTGAATGGATGATGCATACTCCGACTGGTAAGTCAGCCACATTTAACGAATATTACTACCCCAAAAAAGATAATGGAAAAAGAGTTATTGCACATCATAACCATTATCGCAGAATGAATTGGAATAAACCTTCACGAACAATCACACAAAACAACGGTGTAATATCCTCATTAGCATGCGTTCATCCTGGTAGGCTTTATACCGAAAATGAAGTTTCACTATATTCGGATCCAAGAGTATTAACGTTGCATGAAATCTTTATAGTAATGTCTTTGCCTGAAAATTGGAATATTCCCGAAGATTCCAATGAAACATTTATCAGAAAAGTTATAGGTGAGGGAATACCACCTTTAATGGTAAAAAAAATTATGTTGGAACTAATAAATAAATTTCCAACCAAGGAGCGATAAAAATGGGGAAAATAGTAATGCCAAAAAATAGTGCAGTTTTATCAGAAATACATGCAGTCCTTCAAATATATAATGAAACAAATGACTGGATGACAAATGATGTGTATGTTACAAAACTAAAAGAACTAATTGGGCCTGATCAATATTCTTCATCTTATACAAAAAAGGCACAAATAACTTCATATTTTGGATTCACTATTTGGGAAGATATTAGTAATCCTCAATCAAGAAGAAAAATAACTGAAAGCGGAATAAGATTCTATAATGCCATTAGAAACGATAATTATTTGGAAATTCAAGAAGAAATAATGAATTCTCTTGAAAAAACAAATTTTGGCAGAAACAATTATGGATCACCACTTAGTAATTCAGATATTGAACCACCATGTTTATTTATAAGAGCTATTTTTGATTTAGACTACTTAACATATAAGGAGTTTGCTTTTATTTTATGGCAAATTGAAGATGTTGGAGCAAACTATTCTGATGTAATAGAACAAGTAAAACAGTTAAGACATTCAGATTCATTTGTTCTAGATCCAGTTGCAACTAAATATACTGACGCAAAACCGATTATGATTCTAATTAGATGGGGATTTTTAAAAGAAGACAGTTCTTTAGCTGAGCAATCTAAAAAGATAATTATCAACGAAGAAGTACTTTCTAGATTCGAAAATAGACTTCGTAATTTGGTAATATATAATATCGACAAAGATATTTCATTAAGACCGAGAGTTAACAATTTAAGTGCTAGACAATTGCACGAAAATGAAGAAACAGAAGAAGCCGTTGCAGAATCCATTGTAACAGGGGCAGAAAACGTGATCTATTACGGAAACCCAGGATGTGGCAAAAGCTACAAAGTGAGTACTCTGTTTAGTGAAGTTAATTTTCATGTTGAAAGAACTACTTTTCATCCGGAGTTTAGCAACAGTGATTTTGTTGGACAGATAATACCAAAATTGGTTGGGGATAGAATTACATATACATTTGTACCTGGAGTTTTTGCTAGAATATTAAAGTATTCTATAACTAACCCAAGTAAGAAATGTGCTTTAATTATAGAAGAAATTAATCGTGGAAATGCTTCTGCAATATTTGGAGATATATTTCAACTGCTTGATAGAGATTTGCTAGGTAAGAGTATATATAAGGTGAAAAACCCTATGCTAGAGCAGTATATAGGCTACAGTAGTATTGAGATTCCATCAAACTTGTGGATAATTGCTACAATGAATACTAGTGACCAAAATGTTTTCACACTGGATACAGCTTTTAAAAGAAGATGGCAAATGGTAAAAATCAAAAATGAGTTTGATTTATCAGATCCATATACTGTCTCACTAGCAAATAGTTATGTTCCAGGGACACAGGTTAAATGGATGACATTTGTTAAAAAAGTTAATGAGAGTATTGTGTTGAATAACCCTATAGGTATTAATAGCGAAGATAAGCAAATTGGGATTTATTTCATTTCAAAGGAAATACTTACTCTAGCTGCTAATGAATTGAATGTATTAAAAATCAAACTATTCTCAGAAAAAGTATTAATGTATTTTTGGGATGATATTGCAAAGATCGATTCATCAATTTGGTTTGATGATAGTATTAGAACTCTAGATGATTTGTTAATGGGATTTGAAGTATATAAATTAGATGTTTTTAAGAACATCGATTTTTCGGTTTGATATGGAACTGAAGAGTCTATGTAAAAACGCTGATAAAGGTAATTCTTTTGTAGGTATAAGCTATAGCGATAGTAAACCTTCAATATTTTTTCCTATGTCATACAACATACCAGAAACGAATCAAGAGTGTCAAAAATCAATCTTTTCTTTATTTCGGACTATCTACATTTCTAACAAGTACAATTTATCTTCGAATTATCTGTATGATAGTCAAGATTTGAGAAACCAATTGCCAATTTATTCATATCTATGGATGCTAAATGATTATTTGAACAATGGGCTATACTCTAACAAAGATACAGAGTACAAGGTGAATGGATCAGGAAAAATAAACTGGAAGAAAACTATAAGGTCAGAACCTTATTTCAATGATAATCAAGCTATATTCTTAAAAACTATTACTCAAAGACAAATTGATAAAAACGATATAATCACAAAAATACATATCAAGTGCCTGAATATTGCATATCAAACTATAGGCTTTATCTATGGAAATATCAATATTCCAATTGATGATTTTAACTATGCAAATGACTATCTTTTGTCAATTTTGATTAAAGAACAATACAAAACATTCGTAGACAGAAAAAAACATCTAATCTCAGAAATGATAAACATTTTAAAAGAATCGTCTTCTGAGATGGGACACAACAAAATTAAAAGTTTTGGAACATATAATTTTGAAGCAGTTTGGGAAGTGATAATTTCTAAATTGTTTGGAAATGAACCTGAAATTAGTAAGTTCTACCCAAGTTCGTTCTATATATTTGAAGAATCCACTGGTTATCAAAGAATGCAAAATTCAAAACTGCGCCCAGATACAGTTTTAAATTTTAATGATAAGCACTTTATACTAGATGCTAAGTATTACTCTTTCGAGTTGTATAACAATTTACCAAACAGTAGTGATATTCAAAAACAAATTACTTATTCAGATTTTATGAATACAATATTAAGTGATGGAGTAGATATATATAATGCATTTGTTTTACCTTATAACTCAAAAACAAGCAAACTGGGACCAAAAGAGATTAGATATATTGGATATGGTGAAACTGAGTGGCGCAATATGACTAATAAAACACATGATAAAGTTTCACTCATTCTACTCGATGTTCATTTTGCACTTGAAGCATTTTCAAAACATCAAACAAAACTGAAACTCGATTTATTAACTGATGAAATAAAAAAATCTACCAACCATTGACACTTAAACTGACTTTCGTGCATTTATTGTTTTTTTGTCTGATAATAGGTGTGAACGGCAACACCAACATACCTTTCATAGGACAAAGCATACCTATTATATACCCTTTATAGGACAAAATAGGGTATTGCCAATAACATGGCAAAAACCACAGTGAACGGCAATAAAAAATACTAGATAATTGGTGTAAGATGAAAGAGAAAATAGCGAGATTTGGTGTTGATTATGCATCAAAAAAACTAGGATTATCAGATATAGAGGTCCATTTCAAGCCACAATCATTCTTTAAACATAATGATATCAATGCAACATTTCTTCATGAAGGATACTACATTGTATTTAGTAGTGACTGGATAGAAAATGCAGATGAACTTGAAATCCTTAAGTGCAGTTTCCATGAAACTAGACATGCATATCAAAGAGCTTGTATCGACTTCCCAAAACTCATCTATCACGATCCAAAGATTGTTGCTATTTGGGCTAAGGAGTTTGATAACTATAAAAGACCTGAGCATAATGATTATCTAAATCAAGAAATTGAAAAGGATGCAATAGCATTTAGCAATAAGCTGATTAACTATATAATTAATGAGACTAATGGAGGGTTGGGAAATGCCATTTAAGAGTAATTCTATGGCAATAGAGGAACGAGTTGAGCAACTTGAATCCGAATTAGAGCCAAAGATAGTCAAAGAAATCTGTAAAGAATTAAAACTGAGTTCAGAACATGAGAAAATGACACTTCATGAAATCCATTACGCTTTAGGTAACCATTTAGGCTTCATCCATATTATCGAGAGAATGAAAAAACGAATTTTAAGACGTGATTATGGGATTAGATGGAAAAGTCCTTCTGAATTAAATCCGGATTTTTTCTATGACTAAAAGTGGAGATAAAAATAGTGAAAGCAAAAATTAAAGAACCCGGTTTATTTGGCAAAACTAAATATTTGATAAATGGTGATGAGATTAAAGAAGCACGTTCATTTGGTAAAACACTTTTTGTCATCCATGGAAATGAAGTAAAGGAAGCTAGACCTTTTGGTAAAACACTTTATGTCATTGATGGAAAGACAATTAAAGAGCCTAAAGCATTTGGAAAGACACTTTACATTGTTGATGGAAACCGAATTAAAGAACCAGGGATGTTTGGTAAAACTGTATATATACTTGAAATTGAAAAAAATAGAAAAGAATCTGATTTGAATGAGCCAAATAAAAGCGTAAAAAGTAAAACTGGAACAGGAAAACCTACATTATCAAAAAGTGAAGAAAAAGCAGCTTATGACAAATGGTTAGCTAATTCAACTGAAGAAGAAAGAAAAGTTGAAGCAGACAGACTTATTGCTGAAATCAAACAGGGTCTCAGTGACTACGAAAAAAAGATGAAAAAAAGAAAATAAAAATATAAAATGGTGGTGCTTGTTATTGCTTAATTGCATGGGTACAGGTTAAATGGAGCTTATATGCTTACAGCCACTCAAACTATTTTTTTATACAACAATGACTTACATGGAAAATAAAACAAAACGAAAGTTCAGGTATCCTAAATGGCATTCCAAACTCCTCTTACAATCAAAGAAGTAATTGACAAGATTCACAAACATGAGTATTTATTGCCGTCCATTCAAAGAGAATTTGTTTGGAGACCAGATCAAGTAATTAATCTTTTTGACTCACTGCTTAAAGAGTATCCGATTAATTCATTTCTTTTTTGGAAAGTCCAAAGAAATAATGTCAAAGAGTATATTTTTTATGAATTCATGCGAACATATAATCAACTAAACAATAACTTAACAAAAAAAGCTGATGTGAGTGGAGAAAGAGAAATAACTGCAATTCTTGATGGTCAACAAAGACTAACCTCACTTTATATTGCATTAAAAGGTTCTTATGCTACGAGAAAAAAATACGGCAAAAAAGGTGAACTACAGTCATATCCGGATAAGAAACTCTTTCTTAACTTGTTGAGACCACTTGATGAGGATAATGAAAACTATGAGTTAAGTTTTCTAGAAGAGAAAGAAGCTAATACAACTAATAAAGGCAATAAATCATTACCTACTGCGAAATTTTGGTTTCCTATATCAAAAATATTAGATTTATTTGAACATGATGATGTCCAACAATATATAAATGACAACTTGAATTTTATAACTGACAATGATGTTCGAAAGTTTGCTAGTAAAACTCTATTTAGACTTCATAAAGTGATATTCACATCACCACTAGTGAGTTATTTTTTGGAGGAAGATGCTGAATTGGAGAAAGTACTAAGCATCTTTATTAGGGTTAATAGCGGTGGAACTCCATTAAACCCCTCAGATTTGCTATTTAGTTTTGCTAACTCACATTGGACAGATATAAATTTCAAAGACTCCGTGAACTCTTTAGTAGGTGAGCTAAACAGTATAGGAATGCGATTCTATATTGACAAGGCTTTTGTGATGAAGTCAATTCTATATTTGTCAGACTCAAGTGATATTTCAGCGAAAGTAGACAATTTCACTGCAACAAATATGCAAAAATTCAAGGATAACTGGGATCAAATTATCGTTGCTCTTAGAAAAACATTTAAATTAGTTTCATCACTGGGATTTAATGGAAGCAACTTAAGAGCAAATAACATTTTCCATCCAATTGCATATTATCTTTTTAAGAATCCAAATAAGAACATTGAAACTGGACTTGAACTAGCAAATGATAGGAACAACATCAGAAAATGGATTGTGTTAACGTCTTTAAAGCGTTTCTTTAGTTTTGCACCTGATGGAGCACTTAGACCAATTAGAGAACTAATTAGACACAATACAACACACACTTTTCCTATTGATAGTATCGTGGATAAGTTTAAAGGTGGAAATAGAAGTCTTAGTTTTTCAAATGATGACATTGATAAGTTGTTGACTCAAAAGAAAGATGATCCAACAACTTTTGTTGTTCTTTCTATCTTATACCCCAATCTAAATTACAAGGATAGTTTTCACATTGACCATATGTATCCTAAGGCAAAAATGAAATCAGCAAATCTCTCTGCGAACATGATTGATGTGAACCTACATTTCGATTACCTAGTAAAATCCGACCAACTTCCTAACTTGCAACTGCTAGAAGGTTCTATTAATCAAGAAAAAAGCGATATGGATTTTTCTGTGTACTGTACACTGATTAATGACTTTCCTGGCTATTCACAAAAGCACTATATTCCGAAGTTAAATTTATATGGTTATGTTGAGTTCTTAGATTTTTATGAACAAAGAAAAACCTTGTTAAAGGACAAACTATTGCTATTGTTATCATAAAATATACAAGTCTTCAGTTTGACCCCCAAAAAAATCAATTATAAAAGATAAAATAGACCACGAAAGGAAACTGTCGTGGTTTTTTCTTTATGGATACTGGTAACCATACCTAGGGATTTAATCCTTGCGAGAATTCGTAGTGTTCAACTTCCAATAAGGAGGCTAACACCAGTCATATGAAAAATATATATCATGAATGGAAGGACAAAAACGAGTTAAAAAGCAAACTTGATTTGATTAAAAAATTATCAAGTACAGGGGCTAATGAAGATATGATAGCAATTGCACTTGGAATCAGTAAGCGAACATTTCAATCCCTTAAAAATAAGCATTCAGACATGAAAGATGCTTACGAAGAAGGTAAAGAACGTTTTAAAGGAATGCTGATGGATGCCATTGTAAAACGTGCAGTTGGATTCAAATCAACAGATGAAGACCAATACATTGAAGAAACAGCACGTGGCACAAAGAAAAGAATTATTAAGCACATTAAAGATGTACCTCCAGATATAGGAGCAGCCAAATACTTGCTAACTATTCATTTTGGTAGAGAGTACAGTGACAAGAAGCTTGAGCTGGAATTAGCAGAAAAGAAAATGGAGAAACTAAGTGAGGAATGGATCAATGGAGATCATCTACAAGAAATTAAGTGATTTAAAGGAATATGAAAATAATCCAAGAAACAATGAAGATGCAGTAGAAGCTGTAGCAAACTCTATAAACGAGTTTGGGTTTAAGGTTCCTATCATCATCGATAGTAATAATATCATCATAGCAGGACATACAAGATATAAAGCAAGTCATCGGTTAGGACTTTTAGAAGTACCATGTATAATTGCTGATGATCTAACCGAAGAGCAAATCAGAGCTTTTAGATTGGTTGATAACAAAACGAGTGAACTCGCAACCTGGGATATCGAAAAACTTAATGAAGAACTCGCTGATTTAAACTTGGATATGTCTCTTTTTGGATTTGAACACTCGATAGAAGAAAAAAACGAAGAAACACATGAAGATGAATTTGATATAGACAATGAACTAAATGTTGAACCCTTTAGTCAAATTGGTGACTTGTTTCTACTAGGGCAGCATAGACTACTTTGTGGTGATTCAACTAAAGAAAGTGATTTCAAAACGCTTTTAGGCAATGAGTTGATTGA
The DNA here is from genome assembly GCA_018817915.1 of Bacillota bacterium. Lineage (GTDB taxonomy): Bacteria > Bacillota_I > Bacilli_A > Acholeplasmatales > Acholeplasmataceae > Peloplasma. The sequence continues at coordinate 32,519 of JAHISX010000077.1, read as the reverse complement.
CCTGGTTGTCACAGATCCACCATACAATGTCGATGTTGGTTCAAAGGGAGATGTCATTGAAGCATTTGACAACAGACGTATTCTAAATGATCATATGGAAAGTAGTGATTTCATTGTGTTCCTGACTTTAGCATTCACCAACACGGAGCATTTCTTAAAAAAAGGTGGTGCAGTATATGTTTTTCATTCATCATCTTCGTTAGTAGAATTTGAGGTTGCACTAAGAACTGTCAATTTAAAGCCAAGACAACAATTGATATGGAACAAGAATACATTTGTTCTTGGAAGACAAGACTATCAATGGAAACATGAAGCCATCTACTATGCTTTTAAAGAAGGTAATGCACATTACTTTGTCAATGACAGAACACAAACAACCGTTATAGATGCACCAATGCTTGATTTTAAATCAATGAAGAAAGAAGAATTGATAACTCTTCTAGAAGATATGTATGCATCTGCAAAGTATAGTGTTATTAATGAAAATAAACCTGCTAGATGTGATTTGCATCCAACCATGAAACCTATTAATTTAGTTGGTACTCTCATCAAAAATTCAAGCCGAAAAGGTGAACTGATTATGGATCCATTTGGTGGAAGTGGTTCAACATTGATTGCATCTAATCAATTGGGAAGAAAATGCTATCTTATGGAGTTATCAAGAATCTATGTTGATGTTATTGTGAAAAGATATTTATCTGATGGTGGAAACATTGAAGACTGTCATCTTATTAGAGATGGGAAAAAATATCCACTTAGTGACTTTGAAGTATTTAATGAAACTGGAGAAGAATATGAAAATTAAAACAAGTGAAGCAGTGTTCCGTGCTCATCCGGATAAAGTATGTGATCAAGTATCGGATGGGATTCTAGATGCTATTTTATCTAAAGATAAAGATTCAAGGGTGGCAATCGAATGTTTAATCAAAGACAATTTTCTTGTTGTGGCAGGTGAGGTCACAACTACGAATCAAATTGACTACGAACATGCAGCAAAAGAAGTTTTGAGTCATATTGGTTTAGAGGCTGATGAATTTGAAGTCTTAGTTAAGGTTTCAGAACAATCTAAAGACATAGGTCAAGGTGTCGACAAACTTGGTGCAGGAGACCAGGGTATCATGTATGGCTACGCAACAAATGAAACGAAAGAGTTTTTACCATTACCCTATGTGATAGCAAGAAACATTGCTAGAAGTATGGATATAGTAAACCGTGAAAATTCTGAAATATTCGGTCTTGATGGAAAATGCCAAGTTAGTATTGTCTATGAAAATGATAAACCAAAACATGTCTCAACTATTGTTGTGAGTGCTCAAACAAAACCAGGAGTAGATAGATTAGTATATGAACAATATATTCATGATGTTATTGAAGAAGTTGTGCCATCAGATTTAACGGACATCAATACCTTAATCCTAATCAATCCAACGGGAGAGTTTGTCAAAGGTGGTTCATATGCTGATAGTGGTGTTACCGGTAGAAAACTGCAGATTGACACTTATGGAACAATTATCCCTCATGGTGGTGGGGCGTTCTCTGGAAAAGATTATACGAAAGTCGATAGAAGTGGTGCTTACTTTTGCAGATATGTTGCAAAGGCAATCGTTAAAGCTGGAATTGCAAATTCTTGTGAAGTCACTGTTGCATATGCAATTGGAGTACCATTTCCAGTTGCAATAGATGTCAAAGGCATTGAGAGTACATTTAGTGATGATAAATTAAGAACCATCGTAAACCGATTTTTTGATTTTTCTCCATCAAACATCATCAAGGAACTGAAACTGAAGAAACAAACATATCAGTCACTTGCAGAGTATGGTCACTTTGGCTATTTATATTATCCTTGGGAAACCATAAGTGATGATTTAATTAAGGAAATTAAGAAAGAAGCATATGGCAAGAAAATCTATTAAACCATTCTATGATTCAAAGGAATGGAAAAATGTTCGTAATCAAAAAATGTTGTCTGTAAATTACAGATGCGAAAAATGTGATGGTGTAGCAGAAGAGGTTCACCATATTATAGAACTTAATGAGAGTAATATTTCGAATCCAATCGTTACTTTAAATACCGATAATTTAGTGGCACTATGCAGAGTGTGTCACAATAAGGAACATGGAAGATTCAAGAAATCAAACATAAAATTTGATAAGAAGGGAAATATGATAAAATATTAGGCATTCATACAGTATAATAATTATGAATGGATGTGATATTATGAATCAATTTAAGAATCCTTTTTCCTTCACACAAATACTTCTTACTTATTTTAAAAGGCATTTTTACAAGATAATTGTGCCTTGGATTATACTGAGTATAATTGTATTTGGCACAAGTTTCAGTAAATCCGTATCTGACAATACAAGTTTTGAATGGGGCAACTTTGTATTAGGTAGTTTAGTCGTTTTTGGAATATTTTATTTTTTATATATGCTAGTTTTTGTTGCTTATTACCTTGCGACAATATATCCTCACAAATACCTATTGATTGTAAATTCTCCTTTATTCTTAAAATCTGTATTTGTAGGTATATTGTTATTAGTCGGTTTGCCTGTAATAATCGGTAATCATAATCTTTCAATTGCTAACTTAGAAAGTATTTTATCATTGAGTTGGTCAATATTCGGTATCTCAGTTACATTTGCACTTGTTACTTATTTTCTGGTTATAGAAAAATTATCGAGTGAAAAGTTAGTAGTATCAAAGTTAGGTAAAATCGATCATAACGCCTCAGTAATATTAAGCTTATCGACATTTTTCATGCTATCTATTAACGTGTTTTTACTGTCATGGGCATCACTGGACGTATTTCTACTTAATAGAGAAGCTAGTAGATTTAATGAAATAATTTCTCAAACTACATTCTGGTTTGCTATTAATGTTGTAGCTTCAACCACTTATGATTTTATTGCTCATCTTAAGAAAAAGAAGAGAGAGATCGAGTTTGCATCTACTGAAATTGCATTAGAAAAGAATGAAATTGAAGAGAGTTCCAAAGAATTTACAAGAATTAGAAAGCAACTGAAACAATTTGGTTCAACTTATAAAATTATGATTAAAAAGCGAACTAGAGTCGAAAAAATTCTTAAGCAATCGTCCAAAATTTCAATATATCTCGAGAAATTTGTTTCGAAACTTACTGATAGTCCACAATCCATCGATGTACAACAAGCTAATGTTTTTGTAAAGGAATACAAAAAATATGTTCAATTGCGTAATGAGGCTACTGCAATATTAGCTGATATAGAAAAATTTCAAACTGAGTTTGATAAGTTTCAAGAATCAATCCCCCCCCAGTCAAATGATTAATTTGATATTATACCGACCGCAAGCCCCACATCTAAAATACGTGACCCTAATTTATGAAAATCTCAGATTTGATTCTGAGATTTTTTTACGTTTTGAGACCAAACACTTTCACCCCCTACACGCGCGTAGAACATTTTTAGAACAAGTCTTCAGTTTGACCCCCAAATATTTAGCGATTACTTGATAGAATCAAAACAAGATAGAAATATCTAAAGTCGAAACGGAAACGACACTCATTGATTTTGACCCCTTAAACAAGGTGATCCTGATATGAGATTACGTTACTGGTTTCGCTTCTCCTCCATCTTGAAAGACTACAAATCACTTGATGGAGGTTCGCTTATACCGGTTGAATATTTCTCTATTCACTGGATATTTAAATTCTTTGTGGTATTTGTATTGTTAGATACAAAGTATCTATAAAGTGAAAGTAGGAGAAACGAACTATGAATAGATGTTCAATCTGCAATAAAACATTCACAGGACATGGGAATAACCCATCACCATTTAATGGAGAAAAATGTTGTGATGAATGCAATCGAAACTATGTTGTACCATTAAGAATTTATCAGATCACTAAAGAACCAAAGAACGCAGTTTTATTCAAAGAAGATGGAACCGTAACAACGATTACACCAAAAGATGGATACTTCACACTGGATGAACTTCAAAGCCTTATTGAGGGCTATATTGAACTCTATCCTGCAAGATATTTGAATCACTATATAGTGTGTGATGAAGAAGGACTTCTTAAGCGAAGAAAAAGAAACGAGTCATTCCGTCAACTAACTGGTATTGGATTATTAGGCAATGTTCTATTATGTCCAGAAAGAATATTTGAGGTACCAAATTATGAGTAAACTAAATTGTGTCTATGAAGAGTACATAAGGCTTTCAAGCCTTTTTGCTTTGGATAGTCTAGACTCAGGAAAAAGAACCCTGGTTGAAGAATTGCTTCAACAGGCAGCATTCATGAAAATGGAACTCGAAATATTAAAAGAACAGATACATAAATATGGTGCTGTTCAAGTATCAACAAGTGGAAAACAACGCCAAAGCGAACCAGCAAAATACTATACGAAACTGATGTCTTCATTCTCATCTACGTTAAAAACTATTAGTGCAATAATGGGTAAAAATAGCGGTGAAGAAGATGATGAACTTGATAAGTTCCTAAAGGGTTTATGAACTATCTCTTAGATTACTATGAAGAGATTAAGAATGGGAGCATCCTGGTTGGCCAAGAACTGAGGTCAGTCTTGGACCAACTTGTTTTAGATCTAGATAATCCTAAGTTCATATTCGACTTACACGCAGGAGATATTAGAATCCGTTTTATTGAGTCATTCTGCAAGCATACGAAATCGCCATTCAATGGACACCCATTTCTTTTAGAACTTTGGGAGAAAGCATTACTACAAACTGCATATGGCTTTAAGTATGCTGATACTGGATTTAGAAGATTCAATGAAGTCATTTTGTTAATCGCTCGAAAGAATGGAAAAACTACATTTGTTGCTGGAATCGACTTGGCTGAATTTTTCTTGTCACGAGGTGGTGTTGATATTGTTTGTGCCAGTAATACCTCAGACCAGGCAAGTATCTTATTTGAAGAAATCAATAATATGCGTGAGGGTTCAAAAGCACTATCAAGCGAAAAGAGAAGCAAGAAGAATATATTCTACATATACTCACCCAAAACAAAAAACAAAATTAAGAAACTATCAGCTCAATCTAGAAATAAAGATGGATACAACATCGAAGTCGGTTGTATCGATGAAGTCCATGAGATGACAGACTCAAAAGTTTATGATGCTATCAAACAAAGCCAGTCGACTAAAAAAGAACCACTCATCTTCATTATCACAACTGAAGGTACAGTGACAGAAGGATTCCTTGATAAGAAACTTCAATACTGTAGAAAAATGATTAAAGGTGAGATAGAGGATGAGAAACTATTAGCTTGGTTATACACCCAAGATTCACAAGATGAGATTTATACAAATAAGAAGACATGGCAAAAATCAAACCCTTCATTAGGTAGTATCAAACTCAATAGTTATCTTGAAGATATCATGAACAAGTCTAGAAATGACTTATCAACTCGAGTTACAATGCTTTGTAAGGACTTCAACATAAAGCAAACTGAATCCGGTTCTTGGCTAACCTTCTCAGATTTAAACAATGAAGTCAAGCATACGATATCTTTGAAAAACACATATGCTATTGGTGCTGTTGACTTGTCAAATACTACAGATTTGACTTGTGCATTGTTACTTATTCAAAAAGATAATACAAAGTATATCCTTCCACATTTCTTTATGCCAAAAGATGTTATGCTCAAGAGAATTGAAGAAGACTCAGTTCCATATGACCTTTGGCATCAACAAGGATTCATCACACTTACAGATGGAAATCAAAATGATTTTTCGCTAGTCACTAAATGGTTTCTTGAGAGAGTCCAAAAAGATGGTATAAGACCATTGTGGGTTGGATATGATCCTTGGAATGCACTCTACTGGGTCAAGGAAATGGAAGAAATGGGATTTACCATGGAAAAAGTAAGACAAGGTGTTTATACATTGTCAGAACCCATGAAGCAATTGGAAGCTGATTTAAAGAACAAGATTGTTAACTATAACAACAATCCAATCTTAAAATGGAATCTAGCAAATACTCAAGCAAAAATTGATATTAATGGAAATATACAACCAAGTAAATTGAGTAGTAAGTTCCGCAGAATTGATGGTACAGTTGCTTTGATTATTGCTTATGCAGTACTAAATCGATATAGAATCGAATATGAACAGATGGTGAGATAATGGGTGTCTTCAATCGTAAGAAAACAAAAGATTTATCACAATCAATTTTATCAGTGAATGTCGCTGAGATTTTTAGTGACTTTGGTTCGAATATCCTAAACTCTGACACAGTGAAGATATGTATTGATTGCATAGCAAGTCATGCATCAAAATTGAAACCTAGACACATTAAAGAATCAAAGACCCTTGTAGAAGAACAAAAGGGTTCTTTGTCATACTTGTTAAAACACCAACCAAATGAGTTAATGAGTCCAAGTGATTTTATTTATAAGATTGTGTCTTTGTTATATCTCAACAATAATGTCTTTATCTATCCGAAATTTAACGATCGTAACGAAATGGAGGCACTATACCCAATTAAACCAAATACCGTTGAAGTTAAGAAAGATGCGAGCGGAGCAACTTATCTAGAAATGTATTTTGATGATGGAAAGAGTTATCTCATTTCATACGATTCACTCATTCATTTGAAAAGATACTTTTATAGTAACGAAATATTCGGTGGGAATGGAGCGATTGCAGATCATAGAGCTGTACTCAAAACGATTGCAATTAATGATTCAATTCTGCAAGGTATTGATAATGCAATAAAATCGTCATTCCAAATTAAAGGGTTACTCAAAATGAATGCAATGCTATCTCAAGAGGATAAGAATAAGCAAAAAGAAATCTTTGATAATGCGCTAAGAACAAGCATTAAGGAAAATAACTCAGCGATTATCCCTGTAGACTTAAAAGCTGATTACGTTCCTCTTTCTAGTGATCCTAAACTTGTGGATGCAGCAACACTAGATTTCCTCAATAAAAAAATTCTTTCTTATTTCCGAGTGTCAGAACCAATTTACAACAACAACTATACCGAAGAACAATTTAACTCTTTTTATGAAGGAACAATTGAACAATTATCCATTAAACTATCTGAAGAGTTTTCTAGAATCCTATTATCAAGAAAGCAAAAGGAAGATGGAGAGCAAATTATCTTTTACAGTGAGAGATTACAATATGCATCCTGGAATACCAAAGTCAATGCAATAGAAAAACTCATGGGACTAGGTCTCATGAGTTTGAATGAATCAAGATCATTACTGGGGCTTGAACCAGTTGAAGATGGCAATAAACGACTTCAAAGTTTAAATTATGTTGATTCAACAAAAGCAAATGACTATCAGGTTGGTAAATAACCTAACTAATGACTACACTCTTTTTCGTATAGTATCAATGTCATCTTGGTTAATCCATTCGAACGTTTCATTTAATTTACCTAAAAGGATGTAACTGTCTGCAGGCTCTTTTATTTTCTTTATAACATGAACAATAGTATGTATTCTATCATGATGAGGTAAATTATCTATTGCATCGCGAATATCTGACGAAAATACATCTTTTCCAGATTTGTAATAATGTATGGCTTTATTAATTATTTCTTCTTGTTTCATATTGAATCAACCCCTTTATTTAATATTATATCAACAAATATCTATTGTAATCCGTTAATGTCTAGACTATATTGTATATTTGAAGATTAGATTTCTGGAACGAACAAATCAATTGAATCAAATTTTGTACTTGAAATACCATTTAGTATAGAAGATATATTGTTTGTTAAATCTACTAATTCGTTGATGACTAGTGTAAGTTCACTTTTTGTAAATTCTGTCTCATACATTATTATAGACATACCATTGCTATCTTTTATAGTGATAATATTTCTCTTATAATTTGTCAAATGAACCATGATCTTATCTCTAGACAACTTAAACCTTTTTATCAGTAAATTATTGTCCTTTTTAAAACTAAAAAATCTATTCTTTATGAGATTAAGTTTCAGGTTAATTTCTGGATCCAAAGTATCTGATGATTTTTTGAAGAATCCTCCGAATGTGATGTCATCTCCTTCATTTGTTGAACTGTTCCACAACTCAGAGATGAGTATTAATGAATAATAATGAGCTGCACTAACAAATAGTTTTTTCTGGTTGTTAGTGAAAAAGTCAACATTCTCCCTGTAATAATTAATTTTTTCACAAAAAATGTTAACAACCCAACTAACAGAAAACCAAAGTTCATTAAAATACTTAGTTATAGAATCAACTGTTTCTCTTGATGCTATTTTAGTTTCATTCCTAAAAATCAACTCTTTGGGGGAACAATTTAACAATTTTGATAACTTAATAATTTGAGAAAAAGTTAGTGCATCATAGTTTTTAATGTGCATATTAAAATCATCAACAGTCATTTCAAAAGATTCAGCCAGTATTTCTCTTTTCATGTTTAATCTAGATAACGCAGAAGTAATACTGAATTCGAAACTAGTACTTTTGATATTACCTGAATCCATTAAAGCATCTTCTAAGTATTTAACATCCAAATTGTGTTCTGAATATGCATCACGAATCACTTGCTCATACTCTTTAGACACATACATCTTGTCAGTTTTTAAAGACTTCTTATATTCTGTCATCAAATAAGTCGTTGCTTCAACTCCATCATTCAGCAGGAGAATAATTTTCTCATAATGCTTAGGGAACCCTTCTGATTTATCCAGAAGGAGTTCATCTTGCTCGTCAATAAGCCACAACACATAAGGTAATTTTGAATGTCTTTGTTCAATAATGTTTGCCACTAGACTATTTCTTGTATTTGAATATCCATCAAATACAAGTTTGTAATCTTCCAAGTAACCAGTAGAAAGAAATGTTGGATTATCACATCTTGCATACATTTGATTTACATTCATATTGGAACCATAAGCTAAATAAATCAATCATATCAACCCCTTTAGTAAAATTATATCAACAAGTCTTCAGTTTGACCCCCAAATATTTGAAACTCTTTCGATACAATTGATATATCGAAGGAGTTTTTATTATGAATAAAGAGATTAGATTATCAGAATTAAGACTTAATAACGAAAATGAAGAGATGGTTTTAGAAGGTTATGCCATCGTTTTTAACAAGGAAACTGTTATTGGGGATGAGAAACGTGGATTCATAGAACTTATAGATCGAAATGCTCTATTGTTGACCAATATGAAAGATGTCCCTCTCAAATATAATCACCAAGATAACTTTCTTGTTATTGCGAGAACACGTAATGAATCACTCACACTAGAAGTGGATGATGTAGGTCTCAAAGTAAGAGCAAAACTACTGGATACTGCATCGAACCAGGACATTTACAAAATGGTTCAAAATAGGCTTCTAGATAAGATGTCTTTTGCTTTTAGTGTTAAAGAACAATCCTGGGATAGAAGTGGTGAAATCCCAAAAAGAACTATCAAGTCAATAGAAAGACTGTATGATGTCTCGATTGTGGATACCCCAGCTTATGAAGATACATCGATATATGCTCGTAGTCTAGATACCATGGATATGGAATTAGATGCCTTGGATAAGGAAGAGATCAATCGAAAAACAAATCTTGTAAGAAAAAGACTAAACATAAAATTGAAAGGAACACTAACATTATGAATGCAAATGTGCGTATGAAAGAAATTGAAGGGCGAATTGCAGAAATCAGAAAAATCTCGGATGCTGCATCGCTTGAAGAATTAGAAAATCTTGAATTAGAAGTGGATAAGTTAAATGAAGAAAGAAATGTCTTATCCAAAAAGATTGAAATAGCAAAGAAATTTGACCCAACTCCAGTGATTGAAACTAAGTCAGGTGGATTGCCAAAAGAAGCTCTTGAAAAGCGTGGACTCGATTTGCGTGAAAAACGCACTATTCAAGTATCACAAGATGAAATCTTATTACCTGAACACATCGATGGAAAACTAGCAGTTTATCCATTCAGTGAAGTATCAACATTGGTCGATAACATCAAATTGGTTAACCTAGTTGGTGGAGAAACATATAAAAAGACCTTTGTTAAAGGTTCAGGAACGGCAGGATACACACAAGAAGGTGCTGATTACAATGAATCAGAGCCATCATTTGGCTATTTGACAATCACCAAGTGTAAGTTAACTGCTTACACTGAGATTACTGAAGAACTCGAAAAGTTGCCAGCAATCAATTATCAATCTGAAGTCATAAAAAATATCAAAACAAGTCTTAAAAAGAAGTTGTCTCTAGAAATCCTTAAGGGTGCAGGTGGATCTAATCAGTTCACTGGTATTTTTAGTCAAAATGCAACTGCTCTAGCAGATACTACTGATGTTGAAGTGTCAGAGATTAACGAAGACACACTCGATGACATCATTTACGCTTATGGTGGACCTGAAGAAGTTGAAGGCAGTGCCATTCTTATCCTAAGTAAAGCAGACCTTCGTGCTTTTGCAAGACTGCGTACTGAAGAAGGACGCAAGGTTCATACGATTGACTATGTGAATCATACCATTGATGGTATTTTCTATATCATCAACTCGAATTGTGAAGCAATTAGCAATTCAGCTACAACTACTGGAGCATATTGCATCGCATATGGTTCACTTAAAAACTATGAAACAGCAATCTTTTCACCAATTGAAATCAGCAAATCAACTGATTACAAGTTCAAACAAGGAATCATTTGCTATAAGGCCTCTGTCTTTGCTGGTGGGAACGTTGTTGGGTACAAAGGATTTGTTCGTGTTAAAAAAGGTGCAGTAACACCAACTGGTGTATAGTCCAATGAGCGTTTCATCAAATTTACTGAACCTGGTAAAATCCTCATTGATGATTAGTGAATCCGAATCATTTGCGGACACTGAATTAAGCGCTCTAATTGAAAGTGCACTCACCCTCGTTAAATCAACTGGGGTGAGTGATACTCATCTTTTAGACCACGATGTTCAAAGCCTGGTTCTCATTTATGTGAAGACCTTTTTCGGATTTAAAGGTGATGGTTCTGTAAAAGAATTACCTCAAGCATTCTATTTCCTTTTAAAACAAGTGTCCATATCTAAAGGTACTTAATATGCCATTCCCTAATAGTCCCAACACTAGATTGAACTTGATTTCTGTTCAGCAAGTTAGAGAAAAATACAAAGTATTGGCTAGCAGAGAAGTCATTGGAATTATCAGATCACTCACCAGGGAAGAATGGAAAGTCTCAGTTGAAACCAAGATAAAAATAGAAATCAAAGTGCAGCTGAATACATTTTCTTATCAAGAAGAAAAATTAGTTAAGATGAACGATTCTTATTATCGTATTGAAAGAACCTTTTTTGGTGGTCAATATGTGGAACTCTATTTATCCAAAACTGGACTAAGTGATGGTGACTTCCTATGGGAACAATCAATTTAACAGAACTTGCTGGAAAAATATCTGAACTTGTCAATGACTATTCCATTGAAACAAAAGAAACTATTCTTGAACGTGTGAATCAGTGTGCAGATCAAATCCTATCCTACATTAAAGAAAATGCCCCAAGAAGTAATCAAATGGGTAAGCATCTTGCTGACTCGTTTATAAAAACAGAAGTAGGACAGGGAACAAACAAGATTATCTATATATCAAGTAAGACAAAATATCAACTCGTTCATTTGATTGAACTTGGGTTTAGACATACATCAGGTAAGCATATCCCTGGGAGACCATTTCTACGGCCATCATATGATTACTTCACACCGAAAATGCTAGAAGAAATCAAGAGGATTATAATCAATGGCACTTCATAACGATATCATCTATAACACACTTACTGAAATTACGGATAACGTGTATTACCTATCTAATCGTAATGACAATACCGAAACGAGTAATCAGTTGCCCTATATTGTTTATCAAATCATATCCAAAAGACCCATTACAGCTGATAACAAGGTCATTATCTATTCAGTTGAATATCAAGTGACACTAGTTACAAGGTCACGAAATGAAGCGTTGGTTTACCTTTTTGAAGAAACTTTTAATCAGAAGGAAATCATACCAGTCCTGGTTAGCACATATCAAAACGATGATTATTCGATCAATCGTGTTTATCAAATCAACATCTTATCCAAAGGAGGATATTAAACATGTCACAAAACAAAGTCACATTCGGATTAAAGAATGTTCACTACTCCAAAGCGACACAATCAGAAGATGGGTCATGGATTTTTGTAACACCGGTCGCCTTACTTGGTGCTCAAGAGTTCTCAAGTGAAATTATTGGTGGAAGTCAATCCATTTATGCAGATGATTCAGTGATCGCAACTCTAGTTCAAAATGCCGGAAGAAACATTACCCTTAAGTTATCAGAACTATCAGACACATTTAAAGTGGACATTTTAGGTTATAAGAAGCTTGTTAATGGAAACTTAGTGGAAGTTACAAACAATGGTGTAGAAACATTTGCACTTGGTTTCGAGTTCCAAGGAGATGCCAAAGCAAGACGTGTATGGTTTTATCTATGCTCGGTAACACCTGTCAATGAAGCTACAAAAACAAAAGGTGAATCTGTGGAAGCAAACTCCATCACACTTAGCATTGTAGCTAGACCAATAGAGGTAGGTAACTACTTGGTGACTCATGTGATTGCAAACCTTGGAGATATCAATTATCAGACATTCCTTGAAGCATCACCTGTATTACCTACTTTTGGTAGTTAGGAGTATCTACATGGAAAAAACACTGCATATTCAAGATATGGATTACAAACTCAAATCAAGTCTTTTTACGATAATTTCATATAAAAGCACCTTTGGTACGGAATTGTTTTCTGATATCTCTGTATTAGATCAATTGTCTCAACATAATAATTTATCTGCTTTATCCACAGTGATTGATGTCATCTTTAGAATCACATACATTCTTCATAAGCCATTTACCAAATCAAGCTATGATGAATTTCTTCAGGGATTTGATTTCGCTGTCTTGAGCAATACAGTAGAACTAGAAACCATCGCAAACACTATTGCAGAACTGCTTGGTACTGTCAAAGAAGGTAGCAATACAAAAAAGTAGATAACATTCCCATCACCGCATCCATCATTTATAACTTAGCAAAACTAGGTATTCAAATCAGTGAGAGTCAGTTCTTTGATATCAATACTTATGGAGAAATCGTTAACATCGAACTAGAGACACATGGTGGGGTGGGAAGTCGAAATGCAACTCAATCTGATATAGATAAATTTTTGTTATAGAAAGAAGGGAACATCGTGGCAGAGACCATTAAAGGTTTAAACATCAAGCTTGGTCTTGACACGACCGAACTGGATAGAAACTTAAAAGAAATTACTGCAGAACTGAAAGAAGAGCAAAAAGACTTAAAAGCCATCAATAATTCTTTAAAGTTTGACAGTTCCAATCTTTCACTTTGGAAAGATAAGCAAGACAAACTAAATCAAACCCTAGAGACTTCAAAGAAAAAATTAGAAGCACAAAATGCGAAACTTGAAGAAGCAAAGAAAGCAGTTAAGATTGGTGCAATTTCAGAACAAGAATTCAATGCTTTAAAACGTTCAGTTCAATACACTGAAGCAGATATCAACAAACTAAACAACGAGCTTGAGATGACTGCTAAAAAGATTAAGTCACTCGGTGCTATCAATGTTGAAAAACTTGCTAAAGTAGGTTCATCCATGACAAAGTATGTGACTGCACCGATTCTAGGTGCTGTTTCTGCTTTAAGTGCATTGACTGTGAAATCGATGCAGACAGCCGATGCAATTGCTGATAATGCATCAAAAGTTTACTTATCTGTAGAAGCCTATCAAAAATGGAGTCATGCCTTTAAAATCCTTGCAGTTGATGAAACAACAATGCAAAAAGCATTCGTCAAACTAAATGGTGTACTAGGCGATATTGTTACTGGCAACGGATCTAAATATGAAGATTACTTAAGTCAAATAGGGTTAACGACAAACGATTTGATTGGTCTTAATAGTGACCAAGCATTCGATCTCATTCGTGATAGTTTATCAAATCTAGAAGATGCAACTTTGAGAGTTGCCATAGCAAATCAAATCTTTGGAGATAAAGTAGGAGCTGAACTCGCTCAAGTTATTGAAGCGACTTCCAATGAAGTTGAAGGCTTAAAAAACGAAGCGGTTGAACTCGGAATAGTTACTGCAAAAGAAGCAGAAACTGCAGGAAGTTTCAATGATTCATTAGATAAGCTAAAACAATCATTGACAAGTTTAAGCGTTACAATCGGTGTGGCTTTTCTTCCAGTTCTCCAATCAATTGTTGATACCATTCAAGAAAGAGTAGTTCCAGCACTGAGAAATGTTGCAAATTGGTGGAATAATCTATCTTCATCAACAAAAAAAATAATTGGTATTCTAGTGGTTTTACTCGCTAGCATTGGACCTATATTAGTCATTGTTGCAAAAGCAATCCCATTGTTTGTACAACTCAAAAGTGTGCTCAGTATCTTTAAAGGTGCAGAACTTTTCAAAGGATTGGCAATTGGTAAACTTGCTATTATCGGTCTTGTCGCAGCTCTTGTTGTACTACTGCTAAAAAACGAAAAGTTTCAGGAGTTATTGAAAAAGGTATTCGATGCGATTCAGAAACTCTTAGTTCCGATTACAGAACTCATAACGAAATTGAGTTCTCATTTAGCCCCAGTGTTTGAAGTTCTTATGGGAATCGTTGAAGCTTTAATCAATAATTTTGTTGAACTCTTGGAAGGAGTTATGGATCCACTCATTGACATCTTAGATGTTGTAATTATTGTAGTCAGTGAATTAGCAAATGCATTCATGGGATTGCTTGAAGAACTATTACCCCCATTGATATCTATTTTGAAAATGTTGTCCAGTGTTATCGTTTCGCTTATCCCTTTCATTCAAATAGTAGTTGAACTAGTTGGGAATGTTTTATCCACAGTTCTTGTTGTACTATTCCAGTTACTAGAGCCAGTCAAAGCAATCATTGAAGTAATCATTGGTGTCCTTAGCATCATTATGGTTGCTATTGCGAACCTGGTAACTTCATTTATAGAACCACTCAATCGTGTACTAGAAGTCCTAGGAGCCCTATTTAAAGTGGTTTCAGATGTAATCTTAATCCTTGTTGATATTCTTGTACAAATCCTAACCCCTATCTTAGATATCTTAATTGCAATCCTAGAACCAATCCTTGAGTTAATCACAATCATCATTGAAGCAATAGCAGGAGTAATGGTTCTCTTGATGCCACTGATAGACCTACTCTTAGCTCCACTAATTTCACAACTTGACTTCATAAAGTTTTTACTTGAAGCATTTAGTCCATTATTGAAATTGATAGGAGATGTCATAGGTGTGTTACTAGCACCAGCCCTTAGACTTCTATTGGCAGTTTTAGAACCTGTTCTATGGTTGCTCACAAAAATAATTGATGCAGTCAAATGGATTATCGATAACATCGCAAAAGCATTTGATGGAGTTGGAAAGGTTTTTGGTAAAGTAGGAAATTTCTTTGGAGATTTATTTTCAGGGAAAATCTTTCAGACAAACTCAAATTCATCCAACAGTAGTTACACAACGAACAATTTGACTGTTAATACATCTTCTTCAAGTATAGACATTGATGCTTTGAATCGAGCACTTGGAGGCGCATATCTATGAGAAAGTTTATCCTAGAGAACAAATATGGTGTCACTTTTCAGTTCACGTACTTCAATAAAGTGCTATTTACTAATATTAGTGGTTTGGGGTTTTCAAAGAATTATACCTATCTAAAATATGAAAATCACTTCAGCACGTTAAAAAACAACTTTGAACTATCTGAAATCCGAGGAGTTATTACTTTCCTAGATGGATACCAGGGATATAAAAAAATGCTATCTTTCCTTGAAAAAGGACAACATGACATGAAGCTTCACTACGAGAGTCATGATACGAAATACTGTTATGTAGATATTGTTTCTCTGACAAAAACAGAACTCAAAGCTGGTGGATTACAATCCGAGATTGTACTCAACAAAAAATCATTTTGGATAAAGGAAAGAAGTGTTCTGATCACTTCAAATGTTGATACTGGTGGAAAGATATACCCATATACCTATAGTTTTATCTATTCAAATGCATCCATGGGATTAAGCAACGTTGAAATTGGAGGACATATTAAAGCCAATGTAGTAGTTGAAATGATTGGATCGATTGATGAACCTGAACTGCTTGTCAAAAGAAGCGGAGTAGTCACGGATGAATTAAGATTACTGATGAATAGAACCGATGCACACATAGTCATTTCTAGTTTGATTCAAGACTTGACGATGTACGAAATTATCAATGAAGAAAAACATGACATCTATCGATATCAAGATTTTGATAAAGAAAATTTACTGTGGATAGAACCTGGTGCGATTGAGTTTGAGTTTAAGCCAGGAGTTTCAGAACAAACTATCTGTAAAATCAAAATATTCGAGTACTACCTGGGGTAAACTATGGAACTCATCATACTCGATAAAAAAACTTTTCAAATCAAAGATCATGTTAACGTATCAGATGCATTCGAAATCAAACTCGACTTGGTTATATCCCAAAAATCTACATTTAAGTTATCCACCATCACAGTTAACGCAGCCATCAAAGATATTGTCTATCTACACACTAGTGAGTTTAACTACATAGGTATTATAGAGAGCATTGATGATGAAGATGATGGACTTGTCATCGGCACAGTTGAATTCAAAGAGATGTTAAAGAAAAGTGTCAAAGTTAATTCCTATTCAGGTATCCTTGCAGATTACATTGAAACATTGGTCAGACAAGAATTTGTAACCAATGATGATAACAAGGAGAACATAACATATCTTAGCATCAGTAAAGAAACATCAAAACTTGGAGAATTAGCATTCGAAGATGACAAAATCATGACCATTCATGAAGTCATGGAACTGATATCAAAGAGTTATGGTGTCAACATCAAAGAAGAAATAGTAATCCAAAATGGAGTACTTGTTGGTATATTGCTAAGAATAATCAATGTCAGTCAAGGTGTTAAGTTAAAAGGCGACCAATTAGCACTTGCAGACTTGGTCATTAACGATACAACTGAAACTTCAGTTAACAAAGTCATCTACTATCCTAAAAGTGAAAATGTGATTCACATGGATATTAAGATTTACTACTTGCTTCTTGATGGAACTGTTACTCAAGATTTGACACATCCCTTAAGGTTTACTGATGTTCAATCAGTCGCTAAAACTTATGGTGATAATGATTTTGATACATTATTTAGCAAGGCACAAAGTGAGCTGAGTATAACAAGAACCAATCATCAAATCACATTTACTGTCAATATAGATCACAAGATTATTAGAGTCTTTGATAACGTGAATTTGGGTGATTTCATAGAGTTTCGATTTAAAGGAAAACTATATGATTCAATCGTCACAGGAATAAAGTTTCAAAACCAAATGCTTTCATGCCAAATCACACTTGGTGAATACCGAATAAAACTTACAGAAAAAATCCAAATTTTAAGCAAGAGTGTGAACTCGCAAATTGGACATATATCGATTAACAAAAGTAGTACCACAGATTTAGATGGAGGTGAATACTAAATGGGATTACAAAAAATAACCTTTGAAGGCGGAAATGTATCTGCCAAGAAAGATGCTGACTTATATTACTTTCTATTTTCAAATCGAATTGGCATATTAAAAGGTATCAAAAGTGGAGTAACTTATACACTCTCAAACAATACAATAACCTTTCAAGATGGTTATATCGCGGTGTATGGAAGATTGATTTATGTTGAAAACAATACTTCGATACTGGTCAGTCCTGATTCAACAAAGAATGGTTATGTCATCCTTGGAGTTGATACAAACTCAAATGAAGTCAGTATGTATCTTAAAGAACAAACAAGTGGTTTTCCAACACTTGCACTTAATCAACTAATCAATGGAGATGGCATTTATGAGTTCCCCCTAGCATCTTATTCGAAAACATCCACATCAGTAACTTTAACTCCAAACTTTGAACGACCAGTGATTACATCATATGCTGAGATGATTTATAATCTAGAACTGAAAATTCGCTCAGATCTCGAACCTAGAGTCAAAACGCCATCCACGATATCACCAGGTGTATTTAGAATCACAGATACCTCATCCTATGAACTCTATCGTTCAATCCTATTGATCACTATAGGAAACTCAAATATTGTGACAGTGCCTGGTGCAAGTTTGTTTTATCAAATAGGGTCATCAAATAGTATAACTTACAGTATTTATGGTTCAACATTCTCACTTTATCTCAAGTACGAAAATGGGTACTTAACAATGACTTGTGGTAGCACAACACACATCATTAATAAAGTCATCATTTATAAACTATAAGAAGGGAAACAAAAAATATGGCGATTATACAAATTAAACGGAGAACATCTGCTGGAACTGGACCACTCATTGGATCAGCAGGAACAATTAAAGCTGGTGAACCACTAGTCGATTTAAATGGTGGCAACCTCTATGTATCAAAACAAGATAAAACAGGTACTGCAGGTAATCCTTTAGCGGTAGCAGATTACATCGAATACTTGAATAAAGCAAATGCAGAAACGAGTATGGATTCAAAAATCACAGCACTCGCATTAGGTACTGCATCGAAGAAAAATACAGGTACAACCAATGGAACTGTACCATTGATTGGCTCAGATGGAAAACTACCATCATCAATCATCCCGGATGTTAGTCCAGTCACCTCGGTAAACGCTAAAACTGGAGCTGTAACGATTACTTTATCCGAATTGGGTGGTGTATCGACAACGGCATATAATGCCCACGTATCAAGCAATCTTCACTTAACAGATGACCAAAGAACTCGAATTGCAAATGCCAAGAATGTTTCCGTATCAGCGAGTACTGCTATGGTATTTACAGATACAAAAACAAACTTCTTAGCGAAAACAATCACTTCAGGGTTAGTACTCTTTAAAGAAATAAATACAACTTACACACCAAATAAAGAAATCTTTTTCGTTGGTCTTGATAAGGATGTTGTATTGACACACGCATCAACTATTGATGGTGGAACGTATTAATGGCAATTATTCGTGTTAAAAGAGGTACTGCTAATCCGACAACTTCAAATTTGCTTTATGTAGGCGAAATGGGGTTTAATACTACAACCAATGAACTGTTCATTCGAGGCAATTCATCTGTAGTAAAAGTAGGTGGTGGTATTGGAGAACTTGTATATTCCTATCAAGGAACATTGTATTATCAAACTGTCTCACACATTTTCGACAACAACTACATCTATGAAATTTACATTCTCGCATCTACAGCTGGAACAGTGAGTGATACTTCATCTTCATATATTAACTATATGTCTTCAGGAGGCTCTTACTTCCTAGGTAGTTACATGAGCCTAAGATACGATGATGACTACAATACTGGACTAACCAGGATGAGCGGAAGAGCAGCAAGCACGTTCTATATAAACGATCAGTTCTCAGGTAGCAAAACACCAACATTTGGAATCACGAAAACAATCACCCTAGAGTTAATCCCAACCTTTCAATCCAACACCACAACTACCTACAGTTGGGTTGCAAAAGGGAAATCTATTACAACGCTATCTGATGACTCAAGCCCAACAGTTGCTATAGCAGAATTTGTCCACGTGATTGATGGAGAAATCGGTAGACTTTATATTAATCCTGGATTGAACCTTGGTTCTCCAGATACACTTCAAATCTCAATTTATAGAAAGAAGAGGACATAACAATGGCAATCATCAAAAGTTTAGAATCAAGAGTTGGAATCAACGTCAACTATCACCGTATTATTGGAGTCACTCTCAATTATAGGGATAAAAAAGTAGTCATTTGTTTAGCATCCTACTTGGATAAAGACAAACGTATCAATGGATTTAATCCTTTGGAAGCTGTTGACATCGAAGTACCGGTTAAAGATTTCGATTTATTTAAAGATGAAAATCCCATCGCATTAGCCTATTTGTGGCTTAAAGAAAATGTGATTGGGTTTGATGACTCAGCTGATGATTTAGAAAAAGTCGAGGAACATACTTATGAATCAGAATAAACCCATCCTTGATAAGGAACGTTTGAAAACGATTGTGGTCAATATGTTTCCAGAACATGAAGTGATGTTTATCTATTTTTGTGGATCCATTGCATACCACACAACATCAAGTAACTCTGATGTCGATATTACAGTGGTGTTGAGCGGATTTAAAGGGTTGATTCATACATCACTTGAAGGTATTGATATTTTTGGTTATGGGTATGAAGATTTTTGTAAAAGACAGGAAATGAATTCTAACATCCCCCTTTATAACCGACTTCATGCAGATGATATCATCAATGCAAAAGAACATCTTGTCTATTTAAATCCTTTATTTGAGAATGAATTCAATGAATTAGTAGAAACTGATTTTACCAGTTATCTCGACAAATACTTAGATACTGTTATTGAATATTACGATCAAATCATCAATAAGGATAATATGCTCGTAAAAAGAGCGTACCATATCTTAAGAATCAGAGCGATTCTTGATACCTATCTTGAAACTGGTGACTATACGCTTATACTTTCAGATGATTGGATGAAGCGTATTGATGAACTAAAAACAAATTGGGATAAATCAGATGATGGAACATATCTATCAACATTAAGACAATTTTTACTAGAAATCAAAGAAATAAGAGATGAGGTGCTCCAGCATGAGTGAGCTAGAAGTTACTTTAATGATTATTGGTGTTTCCGGTACTTTCTCAAGTATTCTGTTTGCTTATCTAGCCTTTCGAAGAGCTGATAGAAGAGAGGATAAGAATGCAGGAAAGAACGAAGGCATTCTGATTTCTGATTTGGGTTATATCAAATCTAGTACAGAGCGTATTGAGAAAAGAATGGATAAACTCGATAATGGGTTTTCTGATTTAAACACACGAGTCGCAATCCTAGAAAGTGATGTTAAAAACTTATCCAAAAGACATAGTCCAGCAAAGGAGACCAGGAACATATGAATGAAATAGTCACATCCATTATCGGAATTATTGTTACTACAGTGGTCTTGCCCCTGGTTACACTTGGTGGAACAAAACTAATTCAATACCTCACTAGTAAGATTAAAGATGATCATGCAAGAAGAATATTATCTTCAATAACATCGAGCGTAGAACGTGCTGTTAGAGTCGTATTTCAGACCTATGTGGAGTCTTTAAAGAAGAGTGGTACATTCGATAGGGAAGCACAGAAAACCGCTCTAGTCCTAGCTAAACAAGAGGTCACTAGAGAACTTAGTATTGAAGCAAAAGAATTTATAATTAACAACTATGGTGATTTGAATAAATTTATAAGTAATCAAATAGAAGCTACTATAAATATACTGAATAACTGAAGTTTCATAACTAGTGTCAATCGTATCTTTCGGTTGATACTTTTTTATTCATATAGATTCTAAGGTAATTAGAATGGTATAATATTCTAAAGGAGTTGGTATTTTGTCCAATATAGGAAAAATTACACCATCATCATTCTTGGAAGATGATGCTATTTATACAGTTCAAAGTGTATTGCAAAGACATAAGAATATCAAATGCTATTTTTCATCCAATGATAGAACACCCAATATTGATGGATTTTTTACTGTTGTAGGAAATAATGGAGTTCCCATAAAAAACTTTCAAGTTCAGATTAAACACATAACTAATGTACTTAAAAATGAAAAAACTGGTAAATATCATATTAGTTTTGACACTAAATTTTTCAATTATCTTCGTGAGAAGATAACGTTTGATACTGGTTTTTTCTTCTATGTTGATGAAAAGAATACGATATATTTCGCTTATATAGATGACAGTTTCATTGATTCTAATAGAGATATAATAGTGAATCAAAATGATATGACTATCAAATTGGATACTAATAACATCCTTACTGATTTAAATGATTTTTACATAAAAGTTTACAATGAGTCCATAAGATTAAAAAGTCAGTTTCCAATTAAAAGTTATAATCAAAAAAGGGAATTTGATATTGCAATTAAAGGACTAAACAAAGTTTTTGACGAAGATTTTTTATATATTAAAAAGTACTATTTCCCTCCAGATACCATTAATTTAGGCTTAGCACATTCAAATCATGAAGGTTCAGAGCAATTTGGTATTTTCCCTATATTAGCAGGTAGAAGCGAACCACATTTAAAAGAATTCGATGGCATGGAAAGTTATATGTATTCAAATCATACTATATTTACAGCTAACTTTGAAGTTAACGATATTAAGGATGACTTATCTCCTACTGGAATTGTCAACAAAGCGATTGATACTGTAGTTGAGCAATTTTTCAAAACAAATATTTTGCCTACTGAGTATCTAAGTATTGAAATCCTTAGTGACAATATATATTCTTTCATTGATAGCATGGTTAGAAGAGGTTTGCTAAATGGAGATAATAATTCAGCATTTTATAATAAAGAAATAATTTCGCTTAAGGAAATTGAAGACTTAATACTTCCCTTGTTTTCATATTTTTCATATATCATACGATCAAATTCTCTTGAGGGCAATGAAAAAATAGCTCAGAGATTATTTATCAATGGAATAAACGGATATTTTGGAAGAAATTTGATTGTAGATATGATATCGACCTATATACCCAACAGAATGAAGTCGTATGATCATAAGGATATAAACGAAAATCAGATGTATCTATTGCATCATGATGATTTGTTGGTTTACTTGAGTTTCAAAGAATTGACAAAGAGAAATGTTATTGATATAAAAAGACAATTCAAACTTCCAAGCCCACAAGAATGGCATAAAGAGTTGGAAGAACACCTATTAATCAACATGAAAAGAATTTACGAGTTATCCTTAAAATCATACAAACAATTTGTTGATATGGCAATTCCTAATTCAAAAACTTTTTATCTGACAGGTAGCAAAGGAGTATACTGGTACCACAAAGAATTTGAGGATAATAATATGTTTGGTGTGAGTGTGAAATACTTTACATACTCGAATAAGAACAGAATAGGTTACATATTGAGTGATGAAGAATCTGTTTTTGAGCAAATGGAGAAAGCTGAAGAAGATAAAATAGTGTCTCGTGGTTGGGGAGTTTGTAATGATTTCTTAATCAATAATCGTTATATTTTGTACAATACAGTTAGAACTCTTTTGAAGCAAAGGATTCACGACATCTATGGCTTTTTTAATGATAGTAATGCACTACACTTAACTACCAAACATCCAAACAAAGAAAATAGAGAAAATAGTAAAATTCGAGAAGTACTTAACAAAATTGAATAATTAAATACAAGAACATTTTTTATAAGTAGAGAAAAATGTGTTTGAATAAATTGACGGTGAAAATAATGTATGAATTTTTCTATGATGAATCATTTCACGATCGTAAAATTTCAAATAAGCTATCTGGATTAAATATCCATGATGAATCAAAAAGCGACTCGTACATTGGTACGTTTTTTGGGTATAGCGCACAATCAAAAAATGAAATAGAAAAACTATTAAATGTGTTTGAATTAAAATACAAGAATTTGTTTGGATTATCAAATAACAAAGAACTAAAAGGAACCACAATAAATACAAGATTTTACAGACATGGCATTGCAAGCTTAAGTGGTTATGCACTTAGTATGTATCAAGATTTGTTTAAATTATTAATTATCCAACCAGTTTTTGTCCAAGTTGTTATTCAAAGTAAAACGGAGTATCTAGTAGAGCAATTTCTAGATGGGTGGATTAAAGATAATATTAATGTGTTTTTTCAGAATGAATTCAGTATCCCAACATTTAAGTATATCTTCATCAAGTATTTATTCCATCACCGATTTCCAGGTATTTTAAATGAATTAGTTAATGAAAAAGGTTTTGTTAGTACGTCAGTGATAAAAATGAAAATTGAAGAAGTATTTAAAAGCAGTCTTGAGATTACAATGAAGTACGAGAGAACCAAGGAACAAGCTATGGCGATACAAAATATGCTTCAAGTATTTGGCAAACTTGTTATGCCCGAAAGAATCATTCGAATTGACTATAAATGGAGTTACTCTCAGGTTTTTAAAGGATTTAATAAGTTTATCAATGTCGCTAACATTGAAAAAGAAAATGTTTCATTAACAATAGATGTTGAAGAAAATACATATGCAGCTGCTGAAAAAGAGTGTTATGGTTTACTAACTCAAGTTAGATCTGATGATGATTTAAGAGTAAGAATTTCCGATATGATAAGTAACTTCTTTGGAAGAATAATCTACAGATTGCATCTTGAGTTAAAAGAACCAAATGTGACTGATACTAACAGTTTAGGTCTCAATGACTATAGCAAAAGAAGGCATATTTCAAAAGAGTGGTTTCAACTAACTGAACAGCAATATGAGTTATATAGGGATATATCAAGATTTTTAAGAAAAACCTCAAATAATTATTGGAGTTTTTATGGTGGAGTTTTCTTCGATTCATCAATGTCAATTATTGGTTTGATTCTCTACATCGGTGAAGGATATAAAAATTATTCAGAGTACATATCTATATCTATTTTAGAACATAGTGAACGATGTACTAACCATATTTTATCTGGTCTATATAATCAGATGGAAAAATTACAACTATCAATTTTTTGATGATCAAATAAGTATAGTTAAATTCAAATGTTTAATAAACAATTAACAAATGATATAATTATTTCTAAAGATACTATTTAAAGGGGAATAATATGGCTATCGACATTAAGTTAGGTATGAAAAGAAAGTTTGATTACCCAAAATCGATTAAGGAAGTTGACGAACTAAGTGGAGAAGAGTTCGAACGCTTTGTTTTTAGATATCTTAAAGAATATCAAAGTTATGAAGGACAAATAACAGAAAAAAACGACTATGGAGTAGACATTTTATTGTGGTATCCAGAAAACAAATCTAATAGATATGGTGTTCAATGCAAAAGATACGGTCCAAAAACAGTATTAACTGAAAACGACTTGATGAAAATGCAAAAAGGTGTAGATCATTATGGATTAAGAGATCCAAAAACAAGCAAACCGAATTTAATACTTTTTACATCTGCAGAGGAACATCAAGTGTCAACTAGAGGATTAGCATATATTGAAAACGAAGAGATTGAAGCTTATTATCGTGATGATATTATTGATATATTAAAGCATCTCGATGAGGGACTTGGTAGAAATATAGATCAATCAAATTATAATAATATTGCATTTGACTCAAGTAAGAAGAAGAATGAATCCTTTAAGGAAAATAGTAAATTTGTCGATATGCTAAAGAGTGAACGAAAAAATATTTCAAAATATAACAAGATTACACCGGTCTATCTTGTGTATAATGACAAAACCATAGAAGATATAATAATCAAAAAACCAATAACGGTAGAAAGCCTACTAGAAGTGACTGGGATTGACCATAAGAGAGTTGAGTTGTTTGGATTATATCTTGTTAATAAAATCCGGTTATTCTTGCAATTAGAGCCACTTCAACCAAAAAAAGAGACCTTGATAAATAAAGAAGAATTTGAAAATTTTTTAAAGGAGTTACGTAAAAAGATTGCAGCATATAATAAGATAGATAAATTGTATAACGTATTTAACAACGAAACATTATTAGAAATTGTGGAAAAAATACCAAAGAATGAAAAAGAATTGCTTAATATAAAAGGAATAGGACCAGTAAAAGTAGAATTATGGGGTAAGTACTTTATAGCTGAAATCAACAAGTTTTTATGAATAAACCACAATTAATTGAATTTGGACTAACTGATAATAGTCTTGAAATATACGAAAGTCAAATAAAAAAATATAATGAAATTAGTGATTATATTTTTAAAGAAAAACAAAAACATAATAAAAGCGTAGTCAAAGCTTGTGTCATACCATCTTTGTTTTTTGTTCCTATTACATTTATTTTATGGGGAAGGTTAAATAATTATGGGGAAGGATCATCACTCTTTGTTTTTTTTATGTTAGTGGCAACGATAGCATATCCAATTATAATAAAGAAACTATTTTTCATAGAGTTGTATGCTTTAACGGATTTTGAAAAACGGAAAAAAAAGCAATTTGAGAAAAATCTTAATTGTAAGAATAAAGATGATATCGTAGACAAAAATCTCGAAAAAAAAATACACGAGTTCAATTCAGCTATAGAAACGTATAAAAACGCAACAGATAAATCTCGTCCTACATATTGGAAACTATTGACACACCGTCAATTTGAAATAGAAGTTGCAAATTTATACTCGTTGTTAGGTTATTCCACTGTAGTAACAAAAGCAACCGGAGATGGTGGAATTGATGTGGTTATCAATAAGGATGGGAAAAAAACAGGTATACAATGTAAACAGCATTCTAATCCAGTTGGACCCAATGATTTTAGAGCATTGATTGGTGTTATTGCAAGTCAAGATTATGATCATGGTATACTTGTTTCCCTCAATGGATTTACATCTGCAGTATTGGATGAAGCAAGAAAATCACGAATAAGAGTTGAATTGATTTCTTGTAGTGATTTGGTATCGTTAGCAAAGAATATTAAATGAATCCATTGATTATCAAAGAACCTATCTAGCTTATTACTTAAAGAAAGAAATGTCATACTTAGTGTTTCCACTTTTTTACAGAGGTCTATCCCGAACATCTATTAAACTCGTTTAACTCAAAAGTTTAAACTTTAATTAACATCAATCCCTACATTTGAAGAAATGGTGCGAGTGTTACATATAACATTTTTAAAAGGAGAAAAATATGAAATGTCCAGAATGCGGTGCAGAACTTAAGGAAACTGAAACTTGTTTTGATTGTATCGAATGTGGTTATTTTGAGGTTAAAGAACCATATTTATCACTAGGTAAACAGAATGAAGAGTTTCTTAAAAGACTTAGAAATGGAGATCCTTTGGATGATGAAAATGATGATGAGGATTTAGATGATTCTGATGATGAAGATAGTGATGACTAGTCCAAATTTTAAAGTAACTCTTTTTAAGTAATAGAACGCAGCATGACACATGAGACATAATACCTTCATTAATCATTGTTCATTTTAAAAACTAACAATAGTGTTTTTGGGTCACAGTTTCCCACTGTGTCCTCCAAAGGGTATGTTGGTGGGCAAAAGAACACTTTTAAGTGTTTTCATCAAAAAATATATTACGAACCAAATTGAGGCAAGAATAAATCTTTTCAAAAAGACATAATCAAAAAAAATGGGCTAAACCGCTTTCTGTGGAAGTGTCCATTTTTTTAATTAGCATGAAAAATGAATATATTGCATGATATAATAATATTAATAAAAAGTCAATTTTTTTCGGGGGATTTATACTATGGAAAAAATCACAACTAAATACCCCTTGACAAGTTAATTTAGATGTGTATAATTCATATATCAACACATAATACAAAAAATAGAATAGGAGAAACAATTGAAATTGGAAAAAGAACCAACCATTTTTGATTTGGAGATAATTGAAGAAGAATTATCAAATCCAAAAGATTTTGTTAATTTAAGTGATCCATTAAGTATCTATTTAAAGGATATTGGACAAGTTAAGTTACTGACAAGAGAAGAAGAAATCGAACTTGCTAAAAGGGTATCAATGGCTCGTGATTCTGCAGATGAAAAGATTAGCAAACTAGGAAAAGAAGCTAGAGACAGATTAATTGTGGCTAATCTAAGATTGGTTGTGAGTGTAGCTAAGAAATATACATATTCCAATGTGCCATTCATGGATCTTATTCAAGATGGAACAATGGGGCTTATGAAAGCTGTAGATAGATATCAAGTTGAGAAAGGGTTTAAGTTCTCGACATATGCAACTTGGTGGATTATACAATCAATTTCACGGTCAATCTCTAACAATTCAAGAACTATTCGGATTCCAGCACATGTTTATGATATGTTATCTAAAGTTCGAAGAGTTAAAAGAAACTATGTTAATGAGCACGGCATAGAACCAGACATTGAAACTGTCTCCAAAATCACTGGAATATCAATAATTACATTAAAAATGATTAATCTATACATAGAGGATACTTTATCATTGGATAATCCAATTGGAGATGGAGATTCTACTCTTAAGGATTCTACTGAAGATAAAAACAACCCGGATCCTGAAGAATACAATAAGATAAAAGAACTCGAAGAATATGTTATTGAAATTTTGCAAGTATTAAATGAACGAGAGCAAACCGTTATTAAAATGAAATTTGGAATAGAATCTGATGAAAAAACACTAGAACAAATTGGCCAATATTTTGGCATTTCGAAGCAGCGTGTAGGACAAATTGAGAGTAGAGCAATTGAAAAATTAAAGAAACAAATGAATATCTTGAATAATAAGTAAATCAACAACATGTTTTACAAAAAATCAGAAAACTGAAAACATGAGGTATATGGATTATGGAAATTTTATTGCTCATTCTAATAACTGGCTTGTTTTATATGATAGGACCTGTAATATTTGTTAAACTACGTGGAAAGGTAACTCGTGGCAAAGCTTTTTTATTTGCATTATTAAATTGGATTATAATTTATGCAATATTTATGACTATTTATTATGCGATTTTTCCTGGTGATGCAGACACCACTGTTAATTCAGCACCAGCATTATGGTTATTCGTTTCTTGGCGATATATGACTGTTAAAAATGTTACTAAAAATACAACATCTCAAAAAAATACACCAAATTCGATTGATGATGTTGAAAGAAAATTTAGCCTAAGTCTCAAGGATTGCAAAAGGAAAACATTTGCGAGAGGAAAAATTAAATATGCAGTATTTATATTTGGGTCCGATGACAATAATCAACAAATAGATGATATTTCAGCTTTAATAGTAGTTAATTCGTCATCTAATCAATACAGGTATTTTTCACTAGAAGAACCATTTGGAACCTCGTATACACTTTACGAACGTATTTTTGATAAAAAAGGTAAAGAAATAAAACTTATTAGTTATGGTGATGTGGAATTAAGTAATATAGATTCATTATCATTAGAGAACAATACTGTGGGAACACCTTTAATTGATCATATTAATACCATAATCATAAAGAAGACTAAACCAGAAGCATCATGGTCAGGGGATGGATTAATATGGATGAATCAAACAATGCAAGAAAAGCTTGGGGAAATTGAAAAAACAACTAATCAAACCGATGATTATATGGGAAATTATTATAAAGAAATTGAAAAGATTGTAAAAGAAAAAACTCAACAAGTTAATGACTTTAATGAAGCAGTATTGTTATTCGAAAACCAAAATACTAAACCAGAAGCAATCAAGATTTTCACAAGATTGGCTAATGAAAACAATCATGATCGCTCACAAAATTACTTAGCTAGTTATTTCTTTTATGATAAAGATGATAAACCGAAAGCCATTGAATGGTGGGAGAAATCTGCTTCACAGGGTAATGAAGAAGCTATTAAAGAGTTGAAAGCTAACAAATCTAAATTATCAAAAACAAATAGTGCTTCAAAGAATAAAGAACTACTTGATGGACTTCACAAGGAGCTTTTTACAGCATGGAATCAAGAAGCTATTAATAAGGGGAAATCTGTTAGTCAAGAAACAAAGAGCAAATTATCAAGAATGTTTAGACAATCATTTGATAAGTGTTTCTCTTGCGAGAAAACAACTATGGGCGATATTCCATGTAATTATTATTTAATGATGCCAAGTACTGATATGTTTATTGGGAAAATAAGGGTAATGATTGAAACATTGAATACTCCAAAAAGATATTTAGTTGCAGAATATTCCAATAATTCATCCATAATGCTGTGTGAGTGGTTTTTTGAAAACGGAATTGAGATAAAACATGTAAATTATGGACCAATAATAAGCAATAGTTATGAGGAGATAAATTTTACTAGCCATTTTAAACGTAAAATTGAAGAGATTTTATAAGATATAATTTATAATAAACCACGATATAGGACGGTGAGAAAAATGTTAAGTTTCCTTTTTTCTATTAGAAAAATTAAGAAAAATAAACCTGGATATTTATCACCAATGCAGATAGTAAATGGAGTTGTAAACTTGGTAGATGCTAAAAGAAAATTAAATAACCGTGAGTTCGAGTTGGTACATTTCATTCATCTAGAAATAAGTAAATATAATGAAAAAAAACTATTCAATAGTTATATGGAATATCTTGAATTTTTATCATATTTGATATGTCAGTTTGACATTATAATTCCATATTACAAAATTTGTGGGAATCCTAATTATGTGAATTCTATAGACATGAATGATGAAAATGAAAAGCATATCTACAGACTAAAATCAATAGAGCACCTTAAAAACAACATCTATAAATTCGAAGGAGACACTGTTTGGGATCAAATGATAATTAAATTTAGAACAGTTTTCTATGGTTTTTAGGTTAATAATATGATAGTGAGATCAATATGAAAAAGACCTTTTAGAAAAATAAAGCATCCATGATTGTATTGGTGGATTACTTTGATTATCGTTATAGTCATTAATACTTTTATTGCGGACACTCTTGGAGTAGAGCCACAAAATTTGTACATTGTTAATGAATTAATGTTATTTTTTATGCCACTACAAGATAAGAAAGTACCTCACAAACAAACAAAAAATGACGATTGGAATAGTAAAACCATTGAAGAAAAGAGAACACAAATTGAAAAAGCAATGAATCAAAGAATGAACGAAATGAGAAATGATGGTATTGATTTTGATAAGGATCTTAATGAAGTGGCGCAATGAATCAATGATTATAACACTGGACTGCTATGAAAAAGTGTAAAATAAATGCATTCAAAAGGAGGGAAATATTATGTGGTTTTTATGGGGATTATTGATGTGGTTTGGTTGTCATACAGCATTGAATCTATGCTTGTCGTTTTCAAGGAAATACAAAGATAGTAATTATGGAATGGACTTATATGTTGCTATTGGTGCTGGAGTGGCTTGCGTAGGTGCAACAATTTTTGCGTTTTCATATCTTGACAAGGAAATTGCTTTGTTTATAGGTGGTGCTATTGGTTTTCTAACTGGTGGATGGCATTTTAATCTCAATAAGAAAGTTGAAACGTTAAAGTCAACTCTCGCAAAAGATGAATTTTTACAATCAAACAGAACAAAATATGATGAAGTGGATGATGATGAAACATTATCAGGTCTTGCAGAGGAAATGGAGCGTGCAAAAAATGACCCCGTATTAAAAGAGTTAATGTCGCAGTTCGGTGGAATGTCTGGAAAACAAATTTTCGGTAAGAATTTTATCATGGACGAAAAAGAGTTTGAAAAAGTTCAAAAACAACACCCTTGGACGATGCAATCAAGCATAACATTTGCAAACAAACAAAGAAGTGGTAAAGATTGTCAACTTGATTTTTGGGAAAGTTTATCAATGATTTCTTGCTTTATCTTTGGTGCTATGGGTTTTGAAAAAGATTTAGACAAGGCAGAGCAAATGCTAAAACATTTGATACCGCCTCAAGCACCGCACGAACAAATAATGTTTATTACTGCACATACAAACATTTTGCGTGGAACAATTTATGTATACAAAAAAGAATATGTTAAAGCGTGTTATTATTTAATTTCAGGGTTAAAACTCGGCACAAATCTTTCCACCCCATATTGTGATTTTATTCGCTATATAATTGACAAAATATTAAAACTACCAAACCAAAAGGCAAAGTATACAGGTGTTGGGTATAGTGCAAAACAATATATGGGTTCGACGACTGAGGTAAACCAAGGCGAATATGATATATGGGCAACAATGCAAATTGTTCCTTGTTTAGAAGGTGATAATGGCGAGGTTGTCTTAGCTCATCAAGGATCAAGTGGTTTATATGGTTATTTAGAAAAACGTGGTGAAGAAAATGGAATTGACATTTACGAAACTTATATTATTGATATTAACTTTAATTTGAAAACTATTAAGTTCTATTGCAATAATTATTTTTTATCAAAAGAGCCAAAGCCGATAAATATACCAAATGGCTTTCATATCAACAAAGATTATGCTCCAAATATACAAGGTTCGATTATAGGCAGCAATGGCCAATTCATAGTTAAGTAAAGTTTTTCTCGGCTCAAGGGAAACAATTTGGCTTGTGGTTGGTGTGGTGCATTTATGACGTCAAGGCGAGAGGGGAGCAAACAAAGCAAGTCCACTCTATTTTATAGTAAGGTTGTCTTTAATATTTTATATGTTGCATTGTCCTACACTTTCCTCCGTTGTCCTCTAAAAGGTATGTTGATGGACAAAAGAACACTTTTCTTTCATTGTCCTACACTTTCCTCCGTTGTCCTCTAAAAGGTATGTTGATGGACAAAAGAACACTTTAAAGTGTTTTCATAAAAAAATGCGAGTTTATTTGTGCTCCTATGGCACCATTAGCAGAGCATAGGTTTGATACGACAATATCAAGCCTTTTTTTGTTGAAAAATATGTGATTTCCACTGTTTTTTCTTGAATTTGATATAATTTAAGTTCTTTTTATAGATTTCGTCCAGATATTTTCCTGATGAGTTGTTAACCTTTTAACGATT
>JAHISX010000076.1 GCA_018817915.1 Bacillota bacterium | reverse complement strand
TTTGCATAGGTAGTTGATCTCCTTATATGTGATGTTCGCACATTCATTATAACACGGGATTAACTACTCTTTTTATTATCTTAAAGAGTATAAAAATATGAAGAAAAGTAGGTCAAAAAAATCAATTTTTGACACTACCTTGGATTAAAAGGGGGTAAAAAATGGTAAAATATAGGTGTATAAGAACGCTGCATTGAACGCATCTTCCTTTGGGGTAAGGAAGTAATCAATGGGGGTACTATGCAAAAATATAGATTCACAAAGGAGATATGTTAGATGAATCCAGTATTATTGGCACTTCTGATTATTGTTAGTTCAATAGTCATCGTAAGTTTAGTGTTATGGGTTGTTGGATTTAGAATCATTCCAAATGATCGTGTTGGGATTATTGAAAAGAAATGGTCTTTCAATGGTTCCCTAGATTCACAAATTATTGCTTTAAATAAAGAAGCAGGTTTTCAACCTGATGTTATCAGAGGTGGTATTCACTTTTTATCACCAATTATGTACAAAGTACATATCGTTTCTTTAATAACAATACCCCAAGGAGAAATCGCATATGTCTTTGCTAGAGACGGAGAAGCTTTACCTGAAACACAGACCTTAGGTCGCGTCGTTCTTGAAGGTGAACATTTCCAGAATGTTGTTGGATTTTTGACTCATAAAGGTCAAAAAGGGATTCAAAGAGCTATCGTGCGTGAAGGTACATATGCATTCAATCTTGCTCAGTTCATCATTATAAGTCAATCAGATATTTTCGCGTTATCACTTGGATCAAATGAAATGAGAACTGTTCAGTCAATGGCTGAAAAAATACAAGAACGTGGTGGTTTTACACCAATCATTATCAGTGGTTCAGATGATCGACTAGGTGTTGTTACTGTCCATGATGGACCATCATTAGCACAAGGCCATATTGTTGCACCTACTGTGGGTGATGATTTATCTAGTTTTGAAACTTATCATAACAATTTTCAAGACATTGAAAAGTTTCTTAAAGCTGGTGGTTATAGAGGTAGACAGTATCAAGTCTTAACAGAAGGCACATATTTTATCAATAGAATGTTTGCAACCGTTGAGTTGATTCCCAAAACCATTATTCCTGTAGGTAATGTTGGTGTGGTTATTTCTTATACGGGTGAAAAAGGTATTGATACATCAGGAGAAGATTATAGACATGGCGAATTAGTTGATGAAGGAACAAAAGGTGTTTGGAGCAGTGCTTTATCACCTGGCAAATATGCGTTTAACACGTATGCAGGTAAGATTGCTGTTGTTCCAACAACAAATATCATTTTGAAGTGGATCAGTAATGAAGAAGGCGGACATCTTTTTGACTCAAATCTTAAAGAAGTAAGCTTGATCACAAAAGATGCTTTTGAACCATCATTACCATTATCCGTTGTTTTACACATCGATTATAGAAAAGCTCCTTATGTTATTCAAAGATTTGGCGATATTAAACAACTTGTAGAACAAACTCTTGATCCAATGGTTTCAGCATATTTTAAGAATATTGGACAAAGTAAAACACTCATAGAACTGCTTCAGGAACGTTCGGAAATACAAGTATTAGCATCAACTCAGATGAAAGACAGATTCAATAAATATAATATTGACTTAGAAGAAGTATTGATAGGTACGCCATCAGCATCTGCTAAGGATAACAAGATAGAAATCATTTTGAGTCAATTAAGAGATCGTCAAGTAGCAAGAGAACAAATAGAAACATATTCACAACAAGAGAAAGCTGCAGCTAAAGAAAAAGAATTAAATGAAGCAAAATCTAAAGCAGAACAACAAAAGAATTTAACTGAATCATCAATTAATATTGAAATTCAGAAGAACCAAGGTAAGGCTGGTCTCGAAAGAGCAAAACATGATGCTGAAAAATTAGTTGCTATGGCAAATGCCGATGCAGCAAAAGTTAAAGCATTAGGTGTAGCTGAAGCTGACAAGATTGCTGCCATTGGTAATGCAGAAGCAGAAGCAATAACAAATAAAGTTAAAGCTTATGGTGGTGCTAAATACCAGTTAATGCAAGACATCATCTCTAAATATACTGCAGCTATTGAAGCTGGTAATGTTCAAATCGTACCTAACACATATGTCAATATGGGTGGCAGTAAAGAAGGATCGCTTCCTAGCCCCCTTGAAGGTCTTATTGGGTTGATGTTTACTGAAAAGTTAGATGCTTTAAATCTAACACCTGAAGAAAAAGAAGTTGTTAAATCACTTAAGACGGTACAAAAAAATAGTAAGAACCAAATAAGCGTTTAAAATGAAAAGCATCCTGAAGAAATCAACAATTTCTTTAGATGCTTTTCATTTAAAAATTGTATGATAGAATATGCTTGACAAATAAAGATTATTAGGAGATCAACTATATGAAACTAGTTCAGATGGATTTAAATCAATATCAGCAACTTTTCCAACTATATGAGCATAGTATTCCAATCATCTATTCAGCAATTGAAGGGCAATATCCTTGTCATTTTTATGTTGATGATTTAGACCATCCAAATTTTGGATTATTATTTACACAATTTGATTTCAATTATTTTGGATATATCAATCTAGATATGGTTGATAAAATAGAAATTCAAAAAACGATTAGGGAGCACATTATAGAATTTGAAATTAAGGAATGTATTATGTTTGTTCCAACAGAAGAAAGCGAACAAATCATACAATCTATTTTTGAATCATTTTATGGTGTTGTTGATGTAAGATATTCATTCAAATTAGACTTCGAGCAATTTACAGCATTAGCAAAACAAGTTGTAACTGATAATGTTCATTTAGAGTATTGCAAGGATGATCATGCATTGATTGAGTTTCCAAAATGTGAGCTATTTATCGATCATATGCTTATTTCATTTGCGAAAGCTTTTATGCTTGGAAAATCCAATGCTGAAATCGATGTCTTTACGGATGAAAATCACAGAAGAAAAGGCTATGCTAAGTTGTGTTCTATCAAACTTATTAGTAATCTTTTAAATCACAAAATCATACCTAATTGGACAGCCTGGGAACATAAAGAGTCATCTCATCAACTTGCTAATCAATTAGGATTTAAGCTTGATAAAAAGATCAATGCATTCGTCTGGGTTGATGAATTTGGTGAATTGTAGTTAATCAGTCGCATAGAAATATAAAAAAGGATTGATTCTAGTGAACCAATCCTTTTCCATTTCCACAAATTTATGCTTTGTTCTTTCTATCTAATAAATTGATACCTTGGTTTAACAAAATACCAACCATTGCTGCTAAACTCATACCCGATAAAGCACTTGATGATGTAATATTTAATATAGCACCACCTAAGCCGATAACTAACATTGTTGAGACAACAACTAGGTTTCTCATATTTCCTAAGTCAGTCTTATTTTTAACTAACACTTTGACACCATTTGCTGCAATTAAACCATATAATACAATAGTCATACCACCGATGACAGCCCATGGGATACTATTGATAAATGCTTGGATCCATCCAAAGAATCCTAGAAGGATTGCGAAGATTGCTGCTAAACCAACAACATAAACTGATCCAACCTTTGTAATTGCTATAACACCTGTATTTTCACCATAAGTGGTATTAGCAGGTCCACCTAATGCAGCTGATACGAAAGTTGCAAGACCATCACCCATTAAAGTGTTTTGTAACCCTGGAGTTTCTAAGAAATCTTTACCAGTAATTTCACCTAATACAACATGATCCCCAATATGCTCAGCAATTGTTACAAATGCTAAAGGTGCAAATACCAAGACTTGTGAGAAATCTAACGCATAAGAACCAAGAAAACTAAAGTTAGGTACTTGAAAGAATGAATAACCAACAAAAACTGTTGATATGTCTACAAGTCCAACTGCTATAGCTGCTACATAACCTACGAAGATTGCTACTAAGAAAGGCACAATCTTTAAGAAACCTCTAGCTTTAATTGAAAGAAGCACAACGGTTAATAGCGTTATAAGAGCTACTAAGGGTTCTTTCCATGTTCCGCTACCATTTAATCCAGCTGAATTGATGGCAACCGGAGCTAATGATAAACCGATGATGATAATCATTGGACCAATAACAATTGGAGGTAACAACTTTTTAATCCATCCGCTACCTACAAATCGGATGATTGTTGCTACAATCGCATAAATCAAACCTACAACCATTAAACCAACATAGGCACTTGAAGTACTACCGGTAGCTAAAATTGAGGCTGAAATGGTTGTGATATAAGCAAAACTACTACCTAAGTAAACCGGAACCTTTGCTCTTGTACATGCGATATAAATTAAAGTGCCTATACCACTAGCTACAAGGGCAACCCCAACATCTAAACCTGTTAATAGAGGTACTAAAACTGTTGCTCCAAACATTGCAAATACATGCTGAAGACTTAATACAATCCAACTGCCAATCGTTTTTGGCTTTTCATTAATGCCTACAATTAAACCATTTTCGTTCATCTTTCGATCTCCTTATTTGATTTTTATAGGCCTCTAACAAAAAAGACACCAATGGTGTCCTTTAAATGTTCAGGTAAATGAATCTGATACCTTTTTATGCTCACAGGCATAACTTAAAGGACCTATACTGTTTAAAGTATATCATGATACAATAAAAATACAACCCCTAATATTGTAAAAAAAATGATATGATAGAAATGGTGATAATATGAAGGAAATTATGAATAGTGAACAACTATCAAAAACATTAAAAAGAATGACACATGAAATTATAGAACGCAATCAAAACCTTAATGATATTGTTTTTGTTGGTATCTTAAGAAAAGGCTTTCCACTTGCCCTCATGTTAAAAGAGAACTTAAAACGATTTGCAGATATAGACGCACCTATTTATCCACTTGATATCAAAGCTTATCGTGATGATCTTAAAGATAAGAAGGAACCAGTTAAGCAGGGCATCGTGGTTCAAGATAAAATTGTAATCTTAGTAGATGATGTTCTATATACAGGTAGAAGTGTTAGAGCAGCAATGGATGCTTTAAGTGATCATGGAAGACCAAAACAAGTTCAACTTGCTATCGTCATTGACAGAGGACACAGAGAACTTCCGATTAGAGCAGATTATGTAGGGAAGAATATACCCACAAGCAGAGATGAAAAAGTTGTTATTGATATGAATTTAATGAGTGTTTTTATCGAAGAGGCTAACAATTGAGCATTCAATTGGCAGCTTTTTTCTTTGACAAAAAACAGAATAAAAATATCTTTTTCTCAATTGTGTCTATCTACCCATTCAAACGCATTATAAGCACAAATATTAGAACTAATTAATGCACAAAACTGTTGACAATTAACTATCTCTATAGTATTATATATGAGGTACGTTTTAAAATTATATTCCACAAGCCCTTATTTCACAAATAAGAATATAAGGAGAATCACAATGAAAACATTTATGGCAAACGCATCTACAATTACTCGTAAATGGTATGTAGTAGACGCAGAAAACAAGGTCTTAGGTCGCTTAGCTACCGAAGTCGCATCTGTTTTAAAAGGAAAACATAAACCAACCTACACTCCACATGTAGACAGTGGTGACTATGTAATCGTAATTAATGCATATAAAATTGAATTAACTGGTAAGAAATGGGACAAGAAGATGTATTATAGTCACTCAGGCTATAATGGCGGTCTTACAGCTACACCAGCAAAAAAAGTCATGGCTAAATTCCCAACACGCATGGTTGAAAAAGCAATCGTTGGTATGCTACCACACACTACTTTAGGTAGACAAATGGCAGAAAAACTTTTCGTTTACGCAGGACCAGAACACAAACATTCTGCACAACAACCAGAAGTATTGGAGGTATTATAATTCATGGCAAAACAAGAGAAAGTACAATATTTAGGTACAGGACGTCGTAAAAAGTCAGTTGCAAGAGTTATTCTTACAAGTGGTAAAGGTGCATTTTTAATTAATGGCCGTACATTTGAAGATTATATTCCATCAGCAGCTACTCGTTTAGATGTTACTCAACCTTTAGTCTTAACTGAAAATGAAGGAAAATATGATATTTCTGTTAACGTCTATGGTGGCGGTTTAACAGGTCAAGCAGGAGCAATCCGTCTTGGTATCACTAGAGCATTAATGGTTATTAATCCAGAATTACGTTTAATATTGAAACCAGCAGGACTCGTTACACGCGATCCTCGTTCTAAAGAACGTAAGAAGTATGGATTGAAAAAAGCAAGAAAAGCATCACAATTCTCAAAACGTTAAGTCGTTGGGACCCAATTGGGTCCCTTTCTTTTTTGTATCGTGTTATAATGGAAATGAAATATATAAAAGGGGTCAATTTATGAAGTTAAATTACCGTAACACAATTTATGTAGGATTAATCTTTTTAATTATTTCTATGTTTTGGCAAACATACGATTTATTGATTGCTAGAACATTAATCGACAAATTTGGACTGAACCAAACCTGGTCAGGTATCGTTATGGCATTTGATAATATCATGGCGGTTATTTTGTTGCCGGTATTTGGTGCCTTATCTGATAAAAGTAATAATAAGAAAGGAAAAAGAACTCCTTACATTATTGTGGGTACGATCTTATCTGCATTTGCATTTATGGCTTTAGCCTATACGGATTATATACAAACCTTAAATATACAAGCAACTGATATTATTGAAGAGCATTATGATGTTGCTTTTGACTCTATGGCAGATGTCAACGAAACAAGTCATTGGTATTTAGTAGTCGATAACATGTCAATAGAAAGAGAAGAAAGCTATGCATTAGGATACATTAGCAAAGTTAAATTTGATGAATGGGAAATAACAATCAAAGATCCAATATTAAGCATACTAGATGGGGATGGTTCTACTTTAGATACGAGAGAATTATCTACTGTCAAAGATTATTACTACCGATATTTGAGTGAACGTGCTTGGGAAGTAACTTCAGGCAATTTACCAAATTTAATCGTTTTTGCAAGTATTTTATTTATAGCGTTAGTTGCAATGACGATTTATCGCTCACCTGCGGTCGCACTCATGCCTGATATTACAATTAAACCATTACGCAGTAAAGCGAATGCCGTGATTACCTTAATGGGTGCCATAGGAGGTATCACAGCAATCTATGTGATTATGTTAAGTGGATTAAATAGGCACGATTATGATAATCATGTATTTGTATATATATTCATTGGTGTTTTAATGATTCTCATCTTAGGATTATTCCTATGGAAAGTCAAAGAACCCGAATTGGTTAAACAGCAACAAGAAACCAGTGAAAAACTAGGTTTATATAAGGGTATTTATAGTAAAACAGAATCAACACCACAAATGACTTTGAAAAGAAGATGGTCTCTTTATTTCCTACTTGCATCTGTATTCTTACTTTTTTGTGGATATAATGCTGTGATGTCAAAGATGGCAGATTATCTTCCTAAAGTATTAAACCTCAATTTTTATGATTTCCCATTTATTGTTGCACAAGCATTCGTCATTGCTTCTATTATGCCCATCGGTATTCTATCCATGACGCTTGGCAGAAAAAAAACGGTAATGCTTGGTATGATTATTTTAGCGGGTGCTTTAAGTAGCGTTTATTTTCTACAAGAAAATCAACCTTGGATCACTGCAGGAATTATTGCTATCGCAGGAACTGGATTGACGATGATTAGCATCAATACGTATGTCATGGTTGTTGAAATGAGTCGTGGTGATATTGGTCGATATACCGGATATTATTATGCAGCATCAATGACAGCACAAATATTTACACCAATCTTATCAGGCATCCTAATGGATCATTATGGTCGTCTGATATTATTCCCATACGCAACCGTGTTTGTCGCGTTATCATTGGTCACAATGATCTTCGTTAAACATGGTGAAACGAAAAAAATCAATCGAAACTTACTTGAAGTTTTCGATGTTGAATGAGGCATTGATATGAAAATACTAGTTGTTGGTCACTCGAGTTCAGGAAAATCAACATTCTCTAAACGTCTTGCAGAGCATTATAATCTACCTGTTTTACATATTGATCGTGTCTTCTTTGGCCCTAATTGGTCAAGAAGAGAACGTGATCAAGTCGAACGTGATATTCTTGATTTCATGGAAAAAGATGAATGGATTATAGATGGTCTTTACCGTAAATATGCGACACAAAGATTTGATGATTGCGATCAGCTTTTTATCTTTGATTTCAATCGCTTCAAGTGTCTTTATGGAGCCATTGTTCGCCGAATCAAATACCACAATCAAAATCGAGATACCATAGCTGAAGGCTGCAGAGAAAAGCTTGATTTAAGTTTTATTTGGTGGATTTTATTCAATGGTAGAACTAAGAATTCTAAAATGTTAATGAAGTCATATAAAGAAAAATATAAGGATAAAGTCATCGTTTTTAAGAACCGCAAACAGATTAATGACTATTTATTATCGATTGGATATACTGGCACACTCAAATATGAATAAATTCATATAAACATTGTTTAATCTATGATTATATCGTATAATATTAGTTGCATGTAAGGATGGGATCAATATGAACAAAGTTCGCGTAAGATACGCACCTAGTCCAACAGGACTGCTCCACATAGGCAATGCAAGATCTGCATTGTTCAATTATTTATTTGCTCGTCACTTTGGTGGCGATTTTATTGTACGCATAGAAGATACCGATGTTGCTAGAAATGTTGTCGGCGGAGAAGATTCTCAACTCAATTATTTAAGCTGGTTGGGTCTTGATTGGAATGAATCACCAGACAAAGGTGGATCATTCGGACCTTATCGTCAATTGGAAAGACTTGAGTTTTACACGAAGTATGCGAATGAATTATTAGATAAAGGATTAGCATATAAAGACTTTAGAGAAAATAGTGATCAGTTCGCCATTCGTTTTAAAGTTCCTAAAGATATTGATTATGTGTTCAATGATCTTGTTCGTGGAGAACTCAAATTTAATAGTAAAGACGTTGAAGACTGGATTATCATGAAAGATAATGGAATTCCAACATATAACTTTGCAGTGGTGGTTGATGATCATTTGATGGAAATCACTCACGTCTTGCGTGGAGAAGAACATATAACGAACACACCTAAACAATTGATGGTTTATCAAGCGTTTGGCTGGCGTGTTCCACAATTTGGCCATATGACCATTATTGTTAATGAACATAAGAAAAAACTGAGCAAACGCGATCAAAATGTTATTCAGTTTATATCTGAATATGCTGAAATGGGATATCTCCCTGAAGCTATGTTTAATTTCATTTCTTTATTGGGCTGGTCACCTACAGGCAATCAAGAAATCTTATCAAAAACAGATATCATTAGTCAATTTGATCCAAGTAGACTTTCAAAAGCACCTGCAATGTTTGACAAAGAAAAACTTGCTTTTGTTAACAGTAAATATATTAAAGCATTAAGTCATGAAGTATTAGCAGAAAAAAGTAAACCTTTCTTAGAAAAAGCAGGTATAACAATTAAAAGCGATGAATGGTTATTACTGCTAGTCAGTATTTTCCAAGATCGAATGACCCACATTGGAGAAATTGTTGCATTATATCAATCATTTTTCCATCAAGCATTCGCAATCAGTGAGGAAGCACATCAATTCTTAGTTGATAATCAAAGCTTACCTTTACTAGAAGCAT
Source organism: Bacillota bacterium (assembly GCA_018817915.1). Classification (GTDB taxonomy): domain Bacteria; phylum Bacillota_I; class Bacilli_A; order Acholeplasmatales; family Acholeplasmataceae; genus Peloplasma. Next base: position 35,386 of record JAHISX010000076.1, on the reverse strand, counting down.
TCTATAGCAATCTTGAATCTAGTGACTTTTCTTCAGATGTTATTGAACAACTCATTAAAAAGACTGGTTTAGATACACAGATTAAAGGCAAACCGTTATTTATGGGACTTAGAATATCCACAACAGGTGATATGCATGGGCCTAGTCTTCCTGTCTCTCTTGCATTATTAGGCAGAGACATCGTTTTATCAAGACTTAAACAAACTATGACAAAATTAAGAGGTGAAGCATGAAAAAGTTTTTAGGAATTATTGTGGGAATATTTTTCCTTACAATGCTTGTAGGGTGCCAATCAAAAACAACAGCAACAGCATCGTTTTATGATGTTGATGTTCAAGAAACAACCATTACATTATCGGTATTAGTCAGTGACCCTGATTTAGAAATTACTGGTACAGTGACTATTAAACTCATCAGACCTGATGGCACAGTAGCAAATTATAAGGAAATAACAACAGAAGAAGATTATGTGAATATCGTATTTTCTAGTTTAGATAATACACTTCAGTATAGTGTAGAGGTTCATGCAACAATAGATAGAGATTCAATCATCATTGGATCTGCAACCTATACATTGCCTACAGCAGATGTTGTTCATATTACAACTCCTGAACAATTTTTAGCAATGAATTTAAATCGCGCTGGAAATTATGTATTAGATAATGATATTGACTTTACAGATGTTATATTTTCTTCACCATTTTCATCAGCATTTTCTGGTACTTTTGATGGTCAAGATTTTACCATTTCAAATGTCACATTTGATCACATCTCAACTTACACTGGTCTATTTGGATATGTATCTTCTGGAACCATTCAAAATTTGGTGATTGATCAAGTATCAATTGGTACTGAAGCAAATCCGCTTGTGATGGCTACATCATCTAGAGTTGGAATATTGGCTGGTTACATTTCATCTTCAACTGCAATTGTTGAAAATGTGATAATCAAAAATAGTGAAATTAATTATTCATCATCAAGCACAGTTCAAGCCTATGTTGGTGGCGTCGTTGGTGAATTTAGAGCATCTATGATTAATGTTACACTTGAAAATGTAAATATCAATTTAACAAATACATCATATGGCAAGATTAAAATTGGTGGAGCAGTTGGTTTATTATCAGCTGACGCTAAACTGAACGAAATATACTCAGAAGCAGATATTCATTTCATTATGGTAGGAAATGCATTAAAAGATAGAGATGTTCAGGTTAATATTGGTGGTGTTGTTGGAGATCACAACGCGATTACTTATTTAAAGGCAGTTCAAAATGTAGCAAGCATGGGTGATATTACGGTTGATCTAGACTTTGGAACTACAGCAGACACAACAACAGGATTCTATGCAGTTTATGTTGGTGGTATTGCTGGGTTCGCGATGAGTAATGTAACTAATGGTTTCTATGGCGGAACAATTACACTCAATCATGAAAAGAATGAGAATGAAACGGATGTCAATAAAACATTCTTTGTTGGTGGTCTATTTGGTTTCTACGGGTCAAGCAAAGCAAATATGCAAGTTGTACGATATAACGTTTCGAAAACAATTGATATTAATATATCGGATGATGTGACTTTAAAAGCATCTCAAACATTTGGGGATAAAGTAGGAACAACTACTCATGAAGTAGGCGTCTTCGGTGATGAAAGTCTTAATGTGAATACAGTATCTGAACTTGCTGGAGATTCATCTGTTGTTTATACAGATTTAACCGATTACTTTTCAAGTGATTGGGGTCAAACAACATTTGAAAATCATGTGATACCAGTAAACGAATAATCAATTGTTCAAATTCAAAAAAATAAAAGTAGATTCTCAATAAAATTTGAGGGATCTACTTTTTTTATTCTTCTTACACGATAAAATTTATTTTTGTTAACTGTTCAGATACTTCCCACAATCTTTGAGCAATATCTAAATCGTGTGAGAGTTTATTTGACTGAACTACAACCGGAAACCCTTTGATTTCGGCAAAACCGTTAGGTCCATAATATTGACCGCCTTGTGCATTGACATCAAGAGCAGCTCTAACTTCAGGAAGACAACCTAAATAAGGTGGTTGGCCAAATTTCAAAGCGAACTTCAAAAATAAATGAGAAGAAGCACCTGGTTTAATGTATCTACCGAGTTCAGTACTAGAAGTCCCTGGATGTGCAGCTAATACCTTAACATCATAACCTTTATCACGGATGCGCCGATCGAGTTCATATGTAAATAATAGGTTAGATAGTTTACTTCTACCATATGATTTCATTTTGGAGTAACCACCATTTTCGTAGAGGTAATTATCAAAATCAATTTTTCCTTGCTTATGAGCGATACTTGAGACGTTCACTATTCTTGAGTTTGGTGTTTTCTTAATAAGATTAAGCAATTGAGCAGTTAATGCGAAATGTCCTAAGTGATTCACACCGTTTTGTAATTCAAAACCATCTTCAGTGAGCCCATAAGGTACAGTCATGATACCCGCATTATTTAAAAGTATATCTAAATGTTCATATTTCTTTTCAAATGCTCCAACAAATAGTTTAATACTTTTCAAGCTACCTAAATCAAGCTGTAATATATCAAGCCTAGCATTTGGATAGTCTAATAAGATTGTTTGTTTTGCTTCTTTGGCTTTATCTAAAGAACGACACGCCATAACCACAGTTGCATTCTTACTTGCAAATATTTTAGTTGCTTCAAAACCTAATCCAACATTTGCTCCTGTTACAATAATGATTTTTTTGGATAGATCAGCAACTTCATCTATCGTCCATTCAATTTTTTTCATTTATATTCTCCTTGATATGTTCCATTTAAGAAATCTTCGATTCATCATAACACAAAAACAGCTAATAAAATAATGCTTTGACTGAGAAGCGGATTTGTTGCATTATTTACATGATATAATAAGGATGGTGATAATAAAATGCGTATTTCAAAAACAAGATTTATTAATTACATCAGATGCAACAGATATCCAGCTCTAGATGAGATTCAAAGAGAAAAAGACAAAGCCATTGTCTCTTTTACTGATGATCCAGAACTTGAAGACTTAATTGGTGAAGAAAATAGAGCCAAAGTTTCGATGTTGCTTGATGATATGGTTGATGAAGACGGTAACGATTTGTTAATGAAACAAGATGCTCAAATGGAAACGATGTTGCCATATTATAACCAAATAGAAGTAATTAGTGGTCAAGCAATTCAAAATAGGTATCAAGGTCATGTTATCTATAGCTTGGACACATATCATCAAAAAAGATTTGAATTCGAATTTGAGGGTTTTCGTTTTTACTGCTTCCTTGATGGTTATCAAGAAGATGAAAAAACGATTAGAGTCTTTGAAGTTAAATCAACAACAAGCAAAAAATTTATCGATTTGAACTATAAGAATGAGGATAAAGAAAAAACACCACTTTTTGAATATAGTCCAGAAGGTATTTTAATGTTACAGCAAGATTTATTTGGGAACATCAACGAAGACTATCACAAGAAAATCAGTAAATTAAAAAATAGATTAAGTAAAGAGGGACGTTATGTCTATGACATATCCTATCAACGCTATGTGCTTGAACACGCTTTAAAGACAAATAAAGAAATCAAATACTATTTGGTCGTTCTCAATTCACAATATATCCATGAAGGGTTAACGAATGAAAAAAACGAACCTATTTATGGGGATGATATCGTCACTTTAATTGATGTGACCAGCTTAACAAAATCCATGATGCCAATTGTTGAACAAGACATAGATATCGTTTTAGATCGGCTGAATACATTGAATGCGAATCCAGTCAATTTGGGTATTCACTGCCAAAGAAAAGATTCAAGACAATGTAAATTTTATCCAATATGTTATAAGAACATACCAGAAAAAAATAGTTTGTTTACTTATATGGGCGGACACAACGGTTTTAAAGACGAACACAATGTTAAACATGATCGATTCGACTTATTAAATGAAGGTTATTTAAACGTGGTTGATATTCCTTTTTCATGGCTTCAAAGAGCAAATAACATTATTCAAAGAGAAGTGATCGAATCAAATATACCTTTTTACCACATTGAAAAGATAAGAGCTGGTATTGATGCGCTTAAATATCCAATATATCACTTAGATTTTGAAACTTTCCCTTGTCCTTTACCAAGATTTAAAGGTGAAAAACCATATAGCCAATCTTTATTCCAATATTCTATTCATGTAGAACATGCACCAGGTGTTTGTGATAAAGATTTAGATAATGATAGCTATATCGCAACAAAACATGTTGATTTAAGAAAAGATTTAATTGAACATATGATTCATATCATTAAACCTGATGGTGGATCGATTATGGTTTATAATCAATCCTTTGAGCAAACAAGATTAAAAGAAATGGCTGAGATCTATCCGGAATACCGGGAAGCCTTACTTGACATGGTTGACCGGTTATTTGATTTGATGCATTTACTCAAAGGCAATCAAAAACTATATGTTCCTCTTGGTTTTGAAGAAGAATTAGCCAAGACCATCAATTACTATCACAATGATCTCAATGGATCTTTCTCGATTAAAAAAGTACTCCCAGTATTTAGTGATCTAACGTACAAAGGATTAGGCATTGGAAATGGGACTGAAGCACTCGTTGCTTATGCAAGATTTCCTTTAATGGATGAAACAACTTTCAAACAAACGTATAAAGATCTTTTAGAATACTGTAAACAAGATACATGGGCGATGGTAAAAATATTAGACGAACTAAGAAAAATATAGAAGTTAAACCATTCGATAATGAGTGGTTTATTCTTTCATAAAGCCAATTTCTTAAAAATACAGCAAAGTCCAGTGGTTTTCTTGTTATTTTACATGTTTTCTACTATAATAAAACAAAGAGGAGGGCACCTATATGCTCAAGATTTATAACTCTCTTTCTTCGAAAATTGAAATATTTAAGCCGATACATGAACATCAAGTAACAATGTATGTTTGCGGACCAACTGTGTATGGTGACATTCATCTGGGTAATGCCAGACCAGTCATCTTTTTTGACGTTGTTAAGAGATACCTTAAATATATTGGTTATGAGGTTCAATTTGTTTCAAACATTACAGATGTTGATGATAAAATCATTGAAAAAGCAAAAGAACTCAAGTTAAGAGAAAAACAACTTACAGATTTATATACAAAAAACTTTATCGACATGACTTTAGTTTTAAATAGCTATTTGCCTGATTTTATGCCTAAAGCTACCGCCTTCATTCCTCAAATGGTTTCTTATATCAAGGATTTAATTAAAGAAGATTTTGCTTATGTAACACCGAGCGGTGTTTATTTTAGAGTGACAAAAGATCCTGATTACGGTATTTTAAGCAAGCAAAACATGGATGAACTCAATCAAGGCGTTAGAGTTACACTCGAAGATGGAAAAGAGAACCCTCGTGACTTCAGCTTATGGAAAGTCACAGACGAAGGTTTAGCATTTGATAGTCCTTGGGGCAAAGGTAGACCAGGCTGGCATACCGAGTGTGCTGTAATGAACCACGAAATATTTGGTGAAGAAATTGATATTCATGGTGGAGGAACCGATTTGAAATTTCCTCATCACGAAAATGAAATTGCTCAAACTGTTGTTCATGATCATCATCATCTGGCTCGTACTTGGATGCACGTTGGTAGACTTGATGTGAATAATATTAAAATGAGTAAATCCATTGGTAATATTTCACTTGTTAAAGATTTAATTTTAGATTTCAATCCACTCGCATTTAGATTATTAATTGTTGGGTATCACTATCGTCAACCTATTAACTATAGCGATGACTTAATGGTGCAGTTTTCAAAAGAATATGATAAAATAGAGCGTGCCTTAAAAAAAGCATTTTTAACAATGTCTTTAGAGGATATTGAAGAACATATAGGTATTAAAGAATATATCGATCAATTTAAAGAATATATGAACGATGATTTCAATATTCCAAATGTGATGACTGTTGTTTACGAAATTATCAAGATGCTGAACAAAGAAAAAGATACTGAAGTCATCGCAAGTCTATATCATTCAGCTAAAGAGATTTTAACTGTATTAGGTATCATGCCTGTTTTCAAATTCAGTGAAAACACACTTGATTTGTACCGTGAATGGGAACAGGCAAGAAATAACAAAGATTTTATAAGAGCCGATCAATTGAGATCTAAGCTTACAGAGCAGGGATGGATGTAATTTGAACGGACTCACACTCGCTTATATCGGTGATGCATACTATGAACTCAAAGTACGCATGTACCTTATTGATAAAAAGCTTACGCATGTCAATGACTTACATAAACAAGCCATTCGTTTTACCTCGGGAACAGCACAAGCTAAAATTATGGAATTTTTCATTGAAAGTTCTTTGATTTCAGAAGATGAAGTTGATTTATTCAAACGTGGAAGAAATGCAAGTGGACCAGGAAGAAAAAATATTGATGCGAAGACTTATCATTTAGCAACAGGTTTTGAATCTTTAGTTGGATTTTTATATATGAATCAAAAAGATCGTGCTGATGAACTGATTGTTCTTGGCATCAATTATATTGAGAAAGGAGATTTCAATGGAAAAAGTAGTTGAAAAGAAAGTGAATAAAAAAAGCACAAATGACGAATTGAAGGCTTTGATTGACGACTCAAATGATGTTGATATCGAAATCTCTAAACCAAAGCGTCAACGTGGCCCAAGAACAATTATTACAGAAGAACTTGTTCAAATGAAAGGCGATCCACTAGGATTACACGTACCTTTGAATGATGAACCTAAAGAAAGTCTTGTTGTTAAGGACAAGATAAAGAATAAAGATGAAATCATTGTTGAAAGATATAATCCTGATGTTGAAATAGGATTAACGACTGATCAAGTGGAACTCCGCTTAATGGCTGGCCTTGCAAATGTCAGTGATTCAGGTAGTAGTAAGAGTATTGCTAACATTGTTTCATCCAACATTTTCACGTTTTTTAACTTTTTAAACTTTGCGATGTTTGCTTGGCTACTTTCAGTTGGAGCATCCATTACGAATGTCTTCTTTATGGGCGTTATTACAGCAAATATTACGATTGGTATCATTCAAGAAATTAGAGCAAAGAAAACAATCGATAAATTATCATTATTATCTGCACCTACAGCAATTGTTATTAGAGATTCTGATGAATTTGAAATCGCAGTGCATGATGTTGTCATTGATGATATCTTATTCTTAAGTTCTGGTAAACAAATACCAGCTGATTCTGTTGTTCGCCAAGGCTCTATAGAAGTTAATGAATCTTTACTTACTGGTGAATCTGATGCAATCATCAAGAAAAAAGGAGATACACTTTATTCCGGAAGCTTTGTTGTATCGGGATCTTGTTATTCACAAGCAACAGCTGTTGGTAAAGATATCTACATTCAGAAATTAACCAATCAAGCAAAACGTTATAAAAAGCCTCAATCCGATTTACTTGGTTCACTTAAAATTATTATCCGTGTTGTTGGTGTCTTGATATTACCACTTGCAGCTACATTGTTTTATTTAATGTGGACTTCATATGACTGGGATCCAGCACTTACAATCGCTCAAAGATTGGCAAGTGATGAGTACGCACTCATCGTTAGACAAACAGCAGGAGCGATGATTGGGATGATTCCTTCAGGATTATTCTTATTAACATCCATGGCTTTAGCTGTTGGTGTTATCAGATTAGCTCAAAATAATACATTAGTTCAAGAATTATATTGTATCGAAATGTTAGCTCGCGTAGATACACTTTGTTTAGATAAGACTGGAACCATCACAGATGGTACCATGACCGTCAAAAGCATCATTGAATATAAAAATGAAACAGGGTTACCGCTTAAAAATATTATTTCTGCGATGATCAATGCTCAAAATGATCAAAACTTAACTTCTGATGCAATGGCTGAACGTTTTGGTACAGCTAAGCGCATTAGACATAAACACTTAATTCCATTTTCTAGTTCTAGAAAGTTTAGTGCTGTTCAGTTTGACCGTTACGGTACATTTGTTTTAGGGGCACCTGAATTTGTTATTAAAGAGAATTACAGTGCCATTGAAAAAGAAGTAGATAAACAATCATCTGAAGGTTATAGAGTTTTAGTTGTTGCTCATTCCTCTGGAAACATTGTTGAAACAAAAGTTGAAGGGAAGATTATTCCTCTCGCACTCGTTATGATCGAAGATACGATTAGACCTGATGCAATTGAAACGATTGAATATTTCAAATCCCATAATGTTGAGGTTAAAGTTATATCTGGAGATAATCCTTCTACAGTTTCTCGTATTTCTCAACGTGCTGGTATTGCTAATGCTGACAAATATATTAGTTTAGAAGGTATGCAAGATAAGGAAGTCGTTCGTTCTGCTTCAAGATATACTGTATTTGGAAGAGTTTCTCCACAACAAAAGAAATTACTTATTGAATCAATGAAAAATAATGGTAAAACTGTTGCAATGACTGGTGATGGTGTCAATGACATCTTAGCTCTAAAAGAGGCAGATACCTCAATTGCGATGGCTTCGGGTAGCGAAGCAGCAAGAAATGTATCGCATCTTGTGTTATTAGATTCTAATTTCTCTTCAATGCCTAAGGTTGTTAGCGAAGGTAGAAGAGTAATCAATAACGTTCAACGCGTATCAACCTTGTTCCTAACCAAAACAATCTTCTCATTCTTACTTGCGATTGTTGCAATCACAAGACATGGAAGTTATCCAATCTTACCTAATCAATTGATCCTTATTGACTATTTAGTTATTGGTATTCCTTCATTTTTCTTAGTGCTTGAAGCAAACAGTAAGCTTGTTAAAGGACGTTTCTTAATCAATATTGTTAAAGCTGCTTTACCAGGGGCTTTAGTTGTTATGATTAATAGTTTAGTTATCTTTGGATTTGAAAGTTCATTAGGCATGAGCAGTTCCGTTGTCTCAACACTGATTGTTATATCAGCCACTGTTGTCTCATTGATGGTACTCTTTAGAATTTCAACACCATTTAATAAGATGCGCAAAACACTATTTGCGATTATGGTTACAGCTTTTGTACTCGCAATTATATTCCTTCCATTCTGGTTTGATTTTGCACCATTCTACAATCAGGATGTTAGTGTGTTAGCTCCATTAACAACGCCTCAAATTTTATTACTTGTTGTTTTAGCACAAGCAACGTTCCCATTAATGTACATCTTATCCAATCTTTATGGATGGACTAAGACATTTGTTCGAACTATTTTAAATAAACTTGCTGACATGCAATAAATTAAAAGGGCGGATATTCGCCCTTTTATTAAGTAATTATTTCAAAAATTTTTCCGATTTTATTATTAGTCTTTTATAGAATGAACCTGGAGGGATAAATCATGATAGTATATGGTAAAAATGTTATAAAGGAAGCTATTTTTGCAAATAGACCCGTTTATAAAGTAATGGTAGACGATAAAATTTCTGACAGCCATTTTTTAAGTTTCTTAAAAGATAAAGGTATCAAATTTGAACGTGTAACCAAAGGACAACTTAACAATCTAACTCAAAATGCTGTTCATCAAGGAGTAGTTGCTGATGTTAAAGACTACGAAACATATGAACTTGAAGATATTTTAGATTCTTCTAAACTTCAAAGATTCATTATTCTTGATGGCATCGAAGATCCCCATAATTTAGGTGCGATTATGAGAACTGCTGAAGCTGTTCAATTTGATGGCATCATTTTGAGCAAAAGAGGACAAGTTCCACTTAATGCGACAGTTGCTAAGGTTTCTTCTGGGGCGATAGAACATGTGCCTGTCATTTTAGTTCCAAATATTAATCAAGCAATCATTAAATTGAAGGAAAATAATATTTGGGTCATAGGGACTGATGGAGCAACAGAAAAAACTTATCAGGACATGCCACTTAATCTATCTTTAGCGATTGTTTTAGGTAATGAGGGTGAGGGCATTAGACCACTTGTCAAACAGAATTGTGACTTATTGGTTAAAATTCCTATGTTTGGCAAAATTAATTCACTTAATGTCAGTGTGGCAGCTGCATTGATGATGTATGCGACCTTAAAATAATATGCACTACGTGATGAATGATTATGAACTGGTTTATCTTATCCAAAATGAGCAGGATGACATCGCAATGGAATTCATGTTCAAAAAGTATCATAAATTCATCTGGAAGCACGTTCATCTCTTAAATGTCGATGACAAAGAACTTGACGATTTACACCAAGAAGGTGTTTTGATGCTACATAAGGCACTTAAGACATTCGATGATTCTAAAAACAAAAGTTTCACACGATATTTTGAAATGATTTTAAGAAGACAATTATACCGAGTAAAAAATAATATTCCCAATTATCATCTTTATGAACATACAGATTTTTGTAAAGGTGCAACCTATATAGAAGAAGAACCTGATGTTATTTCATTTTCCTCAGTACTTGAACAAGAAATCCATTTGTTGTATTTCCTACAAAGTAGATCAGTATCTGAGATTTTGAGACTTACTGGGTATTCAAAAAAACAAATATACAACACCATTTTTAGAATCAAAGAAAAATATAAAAATATGTTATAATATATTAGATAGTTGACTAAGTCATTTTTAAGTGTTAAAATACACTTGCGAATGACCACAAAAGGTGGTTTTTTAATGCGCGAGAAAATTATATTAGTATGTACAGAGTGTTTAAGTAGAAATTATAATACGACAAAGAATAAACAAACTCAAAAGGAACGTATTGAGACAAACAAGTTTTGTCCCAAATGCAACAAGCACACGCTCCATAAGGAAAGTAAATAGGAGGCTATTATGGCTATCAAACAAAAACCAGTAGAACAAAAAAGCAAATTACTTGAAGTTTTAACAACAGAATATAAATGGGAGAATTTATTACTTGGTGTATTAGCAACCTTGTCAGGCGCTTTAGCAATGATGATCATCAGTGGTAGTACATTACTTCAGATCAATGAAAATTTCCCTATCTTAGGACAAGGAAATAACGGCATCATCTTCGCATGGGTACTATTTGCTATTTCGATTTTCGGATTGATTCTTGTTGTTTATCCATTCTTCTTACCTGCTATTCCAGAATTAAAGAAGATTACTTGGCCATCTTGGCCTAAGTTTTTAGATCATGGTGTGCGTGTTTTGATTTTCTTATTCATCTTAACTGGTATGCTATTGCTCTATGATATACTAATCATCCGTTTACTTGGTGATATTCTATGAGTCAAGCTGTTAGATGGTATATTATTCAAACCTATTCAGGTTATGAGAATGCCGTCAAAGTTGACTTAGAACGACGTGTTGAAAGTATGGGAATGTCAGATTTTATTTTTAGAATCATTGTCCCAGAAGAAACCGTTATTGAGAAAAAAGCTGACGGTAAAGAAAAAGAAAAAATCAAACAACTCTTCCCAGGGTATGTTTTCGTAGAAATGATGGTTACAGACGAATCATGGTTCGTTGTAAGAAATACACCTAGAGTTACAGGATTCTTAGGTTCATCAGGTGGAGGAACTAAACCTGTTCCACTTGCTCCTGATGAAATCAATCAAATCCTATTAAAGATTGGTGTTATTAGTAAACCAACATTTGATCATTTAATCGGTAAACAAGTAGAAGTCATCGACGGTACTTGGATAGGCCTTAAAGGTGAAGTTGTCAACGTTGATAATGACCAAGAAAAATTGGTTGTTGATCTCGATTTATTTGGCCGTGCAACACCTACAGAATTCGATGCAAATCAGGTTAAAGAACTTTAAAAAGCGGGAAACCGCTTTTTATTTCTTTTGAATAATATTAAAGATTTCAAATATAATTTTGAAGTCTTTTTTTGTTTAAAATCAAGAAGATATGTCTTCGTTGTATAACGATTACTTTTGTGATACAATTTATATCGTAACAAATATGAAGTTAGGAAATTACCAAATGGATACATTATCAAAAACTAAAATAAGAATCATTTTAATGCTAGTCCTCATCAACACGCTTTTTACGGCTGGCATGTCATATGCATACTGGGCAAGTTCCATTGCAGATGGCTCAAGTCAAGGCACTCCAATTGTCACAATCGGTGAATGGGGTATCCCTATTTTTAATGCGCAAGAATTTTTTGATTTTGCAACAAAAACGAATAGTCTAGATACCGATAAATACTATATAGCTAACGATATTGATTTTGCGGGTTTTAGCTGGGTATATAATTCAACATTTTCCACAGTTACCTTTAAAGGATCGCTTAACGGAAACAATAAAACCCTATCCAACTTAACTATAACCAATACAAGTACATCATATAAATACACTGGAATTTTCCCTAGAATGCTCGGTGGAGAGGTCTATGATCTAACACTAGATAATGTAAACACGGTCACGACTTTATCAGGCACCTCTCAAAGATCAGGATTAATCACTGGAGAAGCTTATGGTGGAACAAATGATATTAGAAATATCACCATCATTGATAGTGGATCACAAGGCAATAGCACAAGTGGTGTTGGTGGACTTATAGGCAGTGTATTAAACTCAAGTACAGTTGTCAATTTATCACAAATCAAAGCAACCAACTTAAGAGTTTTTAATCGTAGTGCATATGTTGGTGGACTCATTGGTCGAGTTACCACATCTGGTGGTACAGTAACCATGAATGACATTGATTTTGAAGGACAGGTTTATGCCTATACATCATCTGGATATTCAGGTGGTTTGATTGGATATATTAGATCGGGCACGTATTTGACAATTAATAGAGCAATTGTTGAAGCCACATTCCAAAATACTCTTGTTACAAATGCTACTTATTATTTAAGATATTCTGATCGTTATTTAGGTGGATTTATAGGTTATAATGCAGCAGCAAGTGCAAATGTTCACATCACAGATGCTTTCTTCACTGGTAGCTTATTCAATCAGACCAATACATACAGAGCAGCTGTAGGAACGATTTCCGGTAGAGATGCCACACAGGCGACACATGTCAATACATATCACTCCTATGTAGCATATCGAACAAGTACAGGAACTGTTAGTTATACTCAAACAGGTCAAACTGGTGAAATGGCTGTGACTGTCAGTGCAACATCGATGCCAACACTCACATGGTGGAATTCATTTTATGTACCTTTTGCTGCAGCAAATAGCTATTGGGCTCAAGATGGATTAGGCAGACCATATTTATCATAAATAAACTAAAAAATTAGGAAAAGATTTCAGGTATTCTGAAGTCTTTTTTTTGTTTAGAATCCGAGCCATAGGCTCATGATTTGTTATATAAGTTTGTTCATGATACAATCTATCTATAAAAACTTTGATTTGTTGGGTTGTGTTTATCATGAGTAGTACAAAAAATAAAAAACTTAAGATTGTCGTATCTATGCTTTTAATTAACATGCTATTTTCAGTTAGCATGTCTTTCGCTTATTGGGCAAGTTTAATTTCAGGTGATAATGTACAAGGGGCTCCTGTGGTCACAATCGGTGATTGGGGAGTTCCTATTTTTACTACAACTGAGTTTTTCGATATGGCAACTGACTCAAGTAGTAATCCTGCAGATCGTTATTATTTAGCCAATGATATTGACTTTACAGGGTTTAGTTGGATCTATGATGCCGCGATTTACAATTCCACTTTCAAAGGCGAATTAAATGGAAACAATAAAATAATTTCCAACTTAACCATCAATAATCCTAGTCTTTCTTATTTGCATATGGGTATTTTTGCAAGAGTAGATGGAGCAAGAGTTTCTAATCTTACTTTAGATAATGTTCAACTAGAAACGAATCTTTCAGGAACGAGCCAACGTGCAGGTCTCTTTGGGGGAACTGCAATTGGTGGTACCATCGTTTTTGAAAATATTGTTCTAAATAACTGTGGTGTGCAAGGGACTAGTGCTGGTGGTGTTGGAGGTCTCTTAGGACAAGTAAGGAATTCGGGGACTGTGGTTGCTATTTCCAGTATTAAAGTCAATAATTTAAAAGTTTTTAATCAGTCTAGTAATGTTGGTGGTTTAGTTGGAAGAATTAATGCGGATGCTTCAGTTGTTTTATCTGATATTGATTTTTTAGGAGATGTTTACTCAAATATTGTCACATCAGCAGGCTCATCAAATGCTGGTGGGCTGGTTGGATATGTATTATCTGGTGGATTTTTATCAATTGAAAGGGCAATCGTTGAATCAACATTTCAAAATACTTTAGTGACAACCTCAAACTATTTAGGTTATTCAAATCGTTATTTAGGTGGAATGATTGGTAGAAACTCATCTGTAGGTTCAAATGTTACAATCACAAATAGTTTTTTTACAGGTAGTTTATATACACGTTTAGATATAAGAAATAGTGATGTAGGTACAGTTACAGGAAATGATTTAGAAACTGCAGTATTGTCTGGTGTATTTTATTCCTATGTTGCATACAGAGATACCGGAGGTGGTATCACATATACCGCGACTGGACAAACTGGGCAGATGAGCACAGTAGTTAGTGCAACTTCTATGCCTTCCCATGCTTGGTGGGATAGTGCTTATACAACTTTAAATGCTGCAAATCCACTATGGACACAAGAACCAGTCAGTGGAAGAGTTTATTTAGACTTATAAAAAAATGACCCTATATCGCAATTTGGATATAGGGCTTTATCAATTTAGGAAGGCTGAACATCAAAGGTGATTTTTTGACCGAGAGGATCAATGATATATTTTGTTTCTCCATCAACTAATAAAGGTATTTGTTGGTGAGTTAATCTTCTCATGAATGCTGGATAAAGCATATGAGGAATACTTAGAACATATGATTTAAGACCAACTTGTTTGACTTTATTTAATGGTGCATGACCATTCCATGTATTAAGACCTATATGGTGATGATAACCATTTGAGCCTAGAAAAAGCGCAGAATCCACAAATTGAAGCATAATTTCAAATCCTAAAGCATTACCGTAAAATGATTTTGCTTGATCAAAATCATCTACATGAAAATGGAGATGTCCCATCAAAGTTTCAGCATGCATTTTTTCAAATCGTTCTTCCGGACCTAATTCACTCAAAAGGGATGCAAGATCTAATGGCTTTGTAAACATAGTCATTTTACCATCCTCAACTGGCCAATCCTTAGTTTCTCTGTCATGGTAAATTTCTATGCCATTGCCATCTGGATCATCTAAGTATAAAGCTTCGCTCACACCATGATCTGATGCTCCTGAAATCGGATATCTCTTAAAAACGAATTGATTAAATACTTTTGCTAATTCTTTTCTATTGGGAACTAATAATGCATAATGATAAAGACCAAGTGTGATTTGAGGTGGTATAGCATTTCTATCTTCAATCAAAGTAATTAATGGATCTTTTTGATTTACAGTTAATACGACTTTGTGTTTATCTTTTTCTAATATTGAAAGTCCTAAAATCTCAACATAGAATTCTAAAGAACGATGAAGATCTTTGATGAGTAAAGTGATACTAGAAATATGTAATATATCTTTTGTATGATAAATTGACATGATATCTACCTCCATCCTCATTTTATACGAGAAATCTTTTTATGAATTAATTTATACTAATTATTCTTTTAAAAAGGTTCAATAAATCAAAAAATTTAAGCATAAATAGTGATTTTATACTTTTTTAATGATATACTATGCTACGAATATGGAGGTATTATATATGAAAGTAGAAATTTGGTCAGATTTTGCATGTCCATTCTGTTACATCGGAAAAAAGAGATTTGAACTTGCTTTAAATGAATTTAAACACAAAAATCAAGTAGAAGTCATTTATAAAGCTTATCAACTCAATCCAAACGCACCCAAGGTGATGGTTGGATCAGCTTACGAAAGTTTTGCTAAAGGTCACGGTACAACCGTTGAAGGGGCTAAACAAAGATTCGATTCATTCACACAAAACGCGAAGACTGTTGGATTGACTTATCGCTATGATATCATCCAAATGACGAACACATTAGATGCTCACCGCATTGCTAAATGGGCGAACCAATTTGGAAAAGAAGATGAAGTAACCAATCGTTTTATGAAAGCTTATTTCACAGACGGTCTTAACCTTGCTGATCTAGAAACATTAGTAAAACTTGTATCAGAACTCGGTTTAGATGGTGAAGAAGCTAGAAAAGTTTTAGAGTCGAATCAGTACAAAGATCAGGTTTTAGCTGAACAACAAGAATCAAGAGAAATTGGTGTACAAGGCGTTCCATTCTTTGTCCTAAACAGAAAGTATGGCATATCAGGTGCACAACAACAAGACTACTTTGAACGTGCATTAGAACAGATTTGGTCAGAAGATCATCCTCTAGAAACTCTAGAAGATGGCGATAGCGAAGCTGCTTGTGATGAACACGGCGAATGTGGATTTTAATAACAAAAAATAATACTCCACTCGGAGTATTATTTTTATGTTAAAATAGGGTGAGTAGTAAAAATGGAGGTATTAAAATGAAAATGTTAGGAAACATCATTTGGTTTGTCTTTGGAGGTGCCATTGCAGCCCTTTTATGGCTTATTCTAGGCGTTTTATTATCAATAACCATCATTGGCTTACCTTTCGGTATGCAGTGCTTTAAATTTGCAAAACTCATTGTTTTTCCTTTTGGACATGATGTCAAAACAAACTTTGATGAGCATCCAATAATGAACGTTATTTGGATGATTTTATTTGGTTGGGAAATGGCAATTGGCTACTTAACAATTGCTGCAGTCTTCGCAATAACCATTATTGGTATACCATTTGCTTTACAATGGCTTAAACTTACAGTTCTTGCCCTCATTCCATTTGGGGCTAAAATCAAATAAATAACAAAGTTTATTGTTGACAAAGTATACCCTTAATGATAGAATAATATCGCGTGTGAAAGCACACCATAGTGGAAGAATGAATTCATACCACATACTTATGTAAAGAAGGAGGTTGTGTCTCATGGCAAAAAAAGTCGTTAAAGTCGTTAAATTACAAATTGCAGCAGGTAAAGCTAACCCAGCTCCACCAGTCGGTCCAGCACTTGGTCAAGCACAGGTTAATATACCAGCATTCTGTTCACAATTTAATGAAGCAACGAAAGATCAGATGGGCTTTGTTGTACCAGTAGTAATATCGGTATATGATGATCGTACATTCTCATTTATAACAAAAACCCCACCAGCAAGTGACTTACTTAAAAAAGCAGCAAACATCAAAAAAGGCTCAAACAATGCTAAAAAAGATAAAGTTGCAAGCGTAACTCGCGAACAAATCAAAGAAATCGCGGAAAGAAAGATGCCTGACTTAAATGCGTACACTGTAGAAGCAGCAATGAAAATTATTGAAGGTACAGCACGCAATATGGGTATCACAGTAGTAGACTAATTTAGATCGCTAGCTATCTAAATTGTGGGAGGATATCCCGCTAGACCACATTTTAGGAGGAAGAATATGAAAAGAGGAAAGAAATACCTTGAGGCAGCAAAACTTATTGATCGCTCAAAAAAGTATGCTGTTGACGAAGCATTTGACTTAGTCAAGAAAATCTCATTCGTTAAGTTTGATGCTACAGTTGAAGTAGCGTTCCGCTTAAATCTTGATCCAAGAAAAGCAGAACAAAACTTAAGAGGCGCTATCGTTTTACCACATGGTACCGGTAAAGTTTCCAGAGTTGTAGTTATTGCACAAGGTGAAAAGGCTAAAGAAGCTGAAGCAGCTGGAGCTGATCACGTTGGAGCAGCAGAACTCATCCAAAAAATCGCAGGAGGCTGGTTTGACTTTGATGTCATGGTAGCAACTCCAGATATGATGGGACAACTTGGTAAATTAGGACGTATCCTTGGGCCAAAAGGCTTAATGCCAAACCCAAAGACAGGTACTGTTACAATGGACGTTGAAAAAGCTGTCCATGAAATTAAAAATGGTAAGATCGAATATCGTACTGACAAAGTTGGAAACATTCATGCACCTATCGGTCGCGTGTCATTCTCAGTAGAACAACTCAGAGAAAATGTTAAAACACTTTTTGATCAACTTATGCGTATCAAACCAACAACCGTTAAAGGTACTTACATGAAGAGCGTTACAGTATCTTCTAGTATGAGTCCTGGCGTTCATCTTGATGAAGATTCATTAAGAGCACGCGTTTAGTTTATTAATTAAATCAGCCAAAGACAGTAGGTGCCAAAAGCTTAATTTCCTACCGAGGTGAAAATCAGAATTTGATTCTCTCTTATGTCTTTGCGCATGAGAGAGATTTTATTTTTCAGAAGGAGGCATTTCATGCAAAAAACAGTTATTGAACGTAAGGTAGAAGCCGTACGTGAATTAAGTGAAAAGCTTGGACGTGCTACAACCGTTGTTGCCTTCGATTATCCTGGTCTTACCGTAGAACAGTTCACACAACTACGTGGCCAATTAAGAGAAGCAGGCTGTGAAGTCACAGTCTATAAGAATAACATTTCTAGAAGAGCTTCAATTGCCGCTGGATATGATGCATTAGCCGATTCACTATCAGGCGCTAAGGCATTGGCAATCAGTTATCTAGATGTTGTTGCACCTGCAAAGATCATTTATGAATTCGCAAAAGCAAACAAGGTAGTAAAAATTCAAGCAGGAATTGTAGAAGGTAAAGTAGCATCAGTTGATCAAATCAACGCATTAGCAACATTACCATCGAGAGAAACATTGTTGACAATGTTGGCAGTAGGTATGTTAACTCCAATTAAAGAACTAGCAATTGGTCTTAACATGATTAGCAGTGCAGAATAATAATTTTAGGAGGAATATAAGAAATGGCTAAATTAACAAAAGCAGCTTTTATTGAAGCGCTTAAAGAAATGACTTTATTAGAAATCAAAGACTTAGTAGATGGATTAAAAGAAGAATTCGGTATTGACCCAAGTGCAGTATCTGCAGCTCCAGCAGCAGCAGTGGCTGTCGTTGAAGAAGAAAAGACAGAATTCAATGTTATTCTTAAGACTTTCGGAGCAAACAAAATTGCAGTTATCAAAGTTGTTCGTGAAAAGACTGGTTTAGGATTAGCTGATGCTAAGACTTTAACAGAAACTCCAGATGCTCTTATCAAAGAAAATGTTAAGAAGGAAGAAGCTGAAGCAGTTAAAACCGCTCTACAAGATGCAGGGGCAACTGTTGAAATCAAGTAACTTCTAAATTCGGCGATGATCAACCTGAGAAATTATCTCGGGTTTTTTCGCTGTATGAGGGGGACCAATGAGTCACTATTATTTAAACGATAACAAGCTTGAACATTCAGTTAAAAATTATGATGTAACCATCCATGATTTGACACTTACTCTTTATACAGATCTAGGCATTTTTAGTAAAGATTATCTAGATTATGGGACGCGTGTTTTACTTGAAACAGTCGAGCTGGAAGAGAATCAAAAAACAGTGATTGACATGGGATGCGGATATGGTCCAATCGGTATTTATATCGCCAAGAAATATCCAGATAAACATGTCTATCTTTTTGATGTGAATGAAAGAGCCATCGATATGGCTCGCAAAAATCAAGAAGAAAATCATTTAAACAATATCAATATACAAGTTAGCAACTTATTTGATCAAGTTAAGGTCAATGCAGATGTTGTTCTAACAAATCCACCTATTCGAGCAGGTAAGGTTACCGTATTCAAACTTTACGAGGATGCTTATCTGAACTTAAATCCAGGTGGTGTTTTGTATGTTGTCATCCAAAAGAAGCAAGGAGCACCTTCTTCAGTAGCAAAACTACAAGATCTTTTTGGAAATTGTGACGTTATTGAGAAAAAGAAGGGCTATTGGATTCTTTTAGCCAAAAAGTAAAAATATCAAGAGCATTTTGTACGAAAGTAAAAAATATCATTGACTATTTACAAAGTATATGATAATATTGTTAAATGCATAATCATTGTTTCTTTTTGATAATATTATATATTAATTGCTGATTTCCAAATACGATAGGAGTGTGGATTATGGGATATCGAAGCGTTAAATACGGCAAAAAAGCATCGCGCAGAAATTATTCAAGAATGCGTTATGACATAGATTTGCCGGACCTGATCGAGATTCAAACCAAGTCATTTAAATGGTTTATCGATGAAGGTATTAAAGAATTATTGACAGATATTTCGCCCATTGAAGGACATAATGGCGATTTAAAGTTATATTTTGAGGAACATTTCCTTTCTGAACCTAAGTATGATGAGCAAGAATCAAAACTACGAGATGTCAATTATGCTAAACAGCTATCTGCTCGTGTAAAACTTGAGAATGCCGTAACTGGCGAAGTACGAGAAAATGTCGTACTCATGTGTGAAATCCCATTCATGACACCATCGGGGACTTTTGTCATTAATGGTGCTGAACGTGTTGTTGTTTCACAAATTATTCGTTCTGCTGGCGCTTATTTTACAAGCGAATTAGACAAGAAGTTAAACCAAGTTAAATTTATGGCGCAAGTCATTCCAACACGTGGTGCTTGGATTGAATATGAACTTGGATCGAAAAATATTATGTATGCTAAGCTTGACCGCTCCAAGAAAGTTCCAATGACAACCATGATGCGTGCTTTAGGCTTATCCAAGAAAAAAGATATTTATGAAGTGTTCGGTAAATCAGTTTACATGGATGCTACATTTGATAAAGACGAAACGAAGAATGCCGATGAAGCGATCGTTGATTTATATTCAAAATTAAGACAAGGTGAAAAAGTACCTGCTGACGCAGCAAGAGAATTTATTAGAATGCGTCTTTTTGAACGTCGTCGTTATGACCTAGCTGCAGTTGGACGTTACAAGTTTAATAAAAAGCTTGATGTTTTAACACGTATTTTAGGTACTTATACAGCAACAGATATCATTAACCCTGAAACTGGTGAAGTTGTCGTTCCTGAAAAGACTAAGATTACGAAACAAATCATTCAAACGTTAAGAGAAAACCGTCACATCCTAAGAAAAGAAATTATTTCTAAAGAAGATTCATTGCAAAATGAAACTCCAGGCGAAATTTTGGCTCAAAGACTTCCAGATGGTGGAGATGGATTATTTACAAAAGATAATATCGTCAACTTACGTACTGGTGAAGTCCTTATTTCTAAAAATACAGAAGTCACTGATGAAGTTCTTGCTATTTTAAGAAGAAACCGTCAATCACTAGATGAAAAAGTTATTAAATATTTCTTTGGTAAAGATGTTTACGAAAAAGAAAGAGAACGCGAAGGCGTTATCGTTGAAATGCTTGAAGTTACTGTCAAGGACAAAGAAACTGATCGTATTTATCCAGTTAAGGTTCTTGGTAATGACCAAAGAGAAAATAAAGAACATATTACATTATCGGATGTTGTTGCAAGTATGAGTTATTATTTAAACTTATATGATGGTTTAGGATCAACTGATGATATTGACCATTTGGGTAATCGTAGATTACGTCTTATTGGAGAATTATTAAAGAATCAATTTAGAATTGGTCTAGCTAGAGCAGAAAAGAATATTAAAGACAAGATGTCAACAACAACATTTGCTGATGCTACACCTTCGAATATTATCAATATGACACCACTTGCTGGTGCAATTAAAACCTTCTTTGGTAGTTCACAGTTGTCACAGTTCATGGATCAAATCAATCCACTAGCTGAGCTAACACAAAAGAGAAGAGTTTCTGCACTTGGTACTGGTGGTTTAGCAAGAGATAGAGCAGGCGTTGAAGTACGTGACGTTCATAACTCCCATTATGGCAGAATCTGTCCTATTGAAACTCCTGAAGGACCTTCAATTGGGTTAATCAGTTCACTTGCTACCTATGGTAAGGTTGACCAATATGGGTTTATCCAAACTCCATATTTAGTTGTCGATCGTTCCTCTGGCAAGCATATTGTTACTCCAGAATTTAAATATTTAACAGCAGATGAAGAATACGATGAAGTTATCGCATCAGCAGCTACTGAACTCCATGAAGATGGAACCATTATTTCTGAAAGTGTTATTGGACGTTTCCGTGGTGAAACATCCATGTTCGACCCTGAAGAAGTTACATTCATGGACGTATCGCCTAAGCAAATTGTATCTGTAGCAACATCAACTATTCCTTTCTTGGAACACGATGATGCTTCACGTGCCTTAATGGGTGCGAACATGCAGCGCCAGGCAGTACCATTATTAAAACCAGAATCACCAATTGTTGGTACCGGTATTGAATATCGTGCAGCAAAAGACTCAGGTAGTGTTGTTGTGAGTGATGTTTCTGGATATGTAACATATGCAGATAGCACCAAAGTCATCATCACATCAGAACCTGAACAAAAGATTATGGTTGGCAACAACGTTTTATATGATCCAAATAAACCATTCACTTTCGAAATGGCTAAAACCCTTCGTGATTACGGTATGGGTGACAGCAAAACATTTAACTTAATTCGCTTTTTCAGATCAAACCAGGATACTTGTATCTTACAACGTCCTATTGTTGAAACTGGAGAGTTTGTGGATAAGGGTGATATTCTTGCTGATGGTCCATCAACTGATAAAGGCGAACTAGCTTTAGGTAGAAACGTTACCGTGGCATTTATGACATGGGAAGGTTACAACTATGAAGATGCTATTATCATGAGTGAAGATTTAGTTAAAGAAGATGTCTACACATCAATTCATATTGATGAGTATGAAATAGAAACAAGAGAATTAAAAACCGGATCAGGACGTGAAGAAATTACACGCGAAGTTCCAAATGCTGGTTTAGAAGCATTAAAGAATCTTGATGAACGTGGTATTATCATTGCCGGTTCTGAAGTTAAAGAAGGCGACATTCTTGTCGGTAAGATTACACCAAAAGGTGTATTTGAACCAAGTCCTTCTGAAAAACTGATTCATGCAGTCATTGGTGAAAAATCAAGAGAATACAGAGACTCATCATTACGCGTACCTCATGGTGGCGGTGGTGTTGTTCAATCAATTCAATATTTCTCAAAGAAGAATGGTGATGCACTACCTAGTGGAGTGAACGAATCTATCCGTGTTTATGTTGCTAAGAAGAGAAAAATCTCTGAAGGTGACAAAATGGCTGGTCGTCATGGTAACAAGGGTGTTATTTCCAAGATTTTACCAAGAGAAGATATGCCATATATGGAAGATGGAACACCTGTTGACATCATGTTAAACCCACTTGGGGTTCCTTCACGTATGAACATCGGACAGATTTTAGAAATCCATTTAGGTATTGCAGCTAAAAACTTAAACGTTAAAATTGCTACACCAGTATTTGATGGTGTTGATGATGCTGACTTAATTAAGATTATGGCTGAAGGTGGTATCGATCCTGATGGAAAACGTGTCTTATATGATGGACGTACTGGTGAACCTTATGAAAATAGAATATCTGTTGGCGTCATGTATATGATTAAACTTTCTCACATGGTTGATGATAAACTCCATGCAAGAAGCGTTGGACCATACACACTCGTTACACAACAACCAATGGGTGGTAAAGCTCAAAATGGTGGACAGAGATTCGGGGAAATGGAAGTTTGGGCACTATACGCTTATGGCGCTGCACATACACTTCAAGAAATGCTCACCGTTAAATCGGATGATATGTTAGGAAGAAATAAGGTTTATAGTGCGATTACGCATGATAAACCAATTCCTGAAGCAAGCATTCCTGAATCATTTAGAGTATTAACAAGAGAACTACAAGCTCTAGGGCTTTATGTTGAGTTGATTGATGCGAAAACAGGCGAAAATGAAGCTGAAAAATCACTTGTGGATAATAATCCAAGCAAGTTTAGAGGAGGATTTCGTTGATGGCTAAAGAAAAGTTAACATTACATGTCGAATCTTTGAAGTTATCTGAAGAAGCCCTCAAACAGCTTAAACTATCTGGTATAGATCAACTTGAAGACTTCAATACGTTCAATTTAAAAGAATTGAATATGTTGTTAGGCGAAAGCTTTGAAGAAATTAAAACGATCCTACGTCGTTATGCACTACCAAGAAATTTAGAAAACTTAAATTTAAGTAGTGAAAGTGTTGAGATTTTAAGAAATGCTAATATGCAAGACTTAAAAGAATTTTTAGAATTCGATAGACACGCACTTTATCATCTATTTGAAGAAGATGCAATTTTGCGTCAAGAAATTAATAGTATCCTTGAACTTTACGGATTTGATTCTCTTAAAGAACATGTCCATGAAGTTGAAGCTGAACTTGTACCTGAGGAAGAAGTTGAAGCATTTTTAGATATTGATTTATCTGAACGTATTCATCGTCATGTTCAACCTGTTCGCAAAGGATATGGTAGTCGTACGTATAGCCATTTAAAGATTAGACTTGCATCTCCTGATGAAATTAGACAATGGTCTTATGGCGAAGTTAAAACACATGAAACAATTAACTATAGAACATCAAAACCTGAAGAAGGTGGATTGTTCTGTGAACGTATTTTTGGACCTACAAGAGACTATCAATGTGCTTGTGGTAAAAAACAAAGTGGCAATAAAGGCCAAATTTGTCAGAAGTGCGGTATTGAAATTACTGAATCTAAAGTACGTAGAGAACGTATGGGGCATATTGAATTAGAGGCTCCTGTTGTTCATACTTGGTATTTGAAGAATTCTCCATCCCGTTTAGCTATCCTTTTAGGAATTAAAGCTAAACAGCTTGAAGAAGTTGTTTATCATGCATCTTATATCGTTACGGATCCAGGCACTGCACCGCTATCTAAGAAACAAATTTTATCAGAACAAGATTACAGTGCACTCACTGAAGAGTACGGTAGCAGATTTACAGCACTCACTGGTGCTGAAGCCGTTAAAAAATTACTTCAAGAATTAGATTTGGATAAAGAAGTTAAATCGCTTCGCAAGAAGTTGAAGACAAGTTCTAAACAAAAAAGAGATAGAATCATTAAGCGTCTTGAAGTTGTTGAAGCATTCAACAATTCAGATAACAAACCTGAGTGGATGGTTATGGATGTTATTCCAGTTATTCCACCAGATTTAAGACCAATGGTTGCTCTTGATGGTGGCAGATTTGCGACAACTGACTTAAATGATTTATATCGTCGTATTCTAAACCGTAACAATCGTTTGAAGAAACAAAAAGAACAAATGGCTCCTCGTTTGATTACAAAGAATGAAAAACGTATGCTTCAAGAAGCTGTTGATGCACTCTTTGACAATGCTAAGCGTGGTAAGAAAGCCGCAGTTGAAAGAAACAGACACTTAAAATCACTATCTGATATGTTGCGTGGTAAACAAGGTCGTTTCAGACAAAATCTACTTGGTAAACGTGTTGACTATTCAGGCCGTTCAGTTATTATCGTTGGACCAGACCTTGAAATGTATCAATGTGGTATTCCAAGAGAAATGGCAATCACATTATTTAAACCATTCGTTTTAAGAGAATTACAAAAATTAACTGGTAATGATGCAAATGCTAAGAAAAATGCAAATAGCAAATACGAAAGAATGGACGATGATGTTTGGGCAGCTTTAGAAAAGGTTGTTAGAGAACATCCAGTACTTCTTAACCGTGCTCCTACACTTCATAGACTTGGTATTCAAGCATTCGAACCTAAATTAATTGATGGTAAAGCGATTCGCCTACATCCACTTGTTACACCAGCGTTCAACGCTGACTTTGACGGTGACCAAATGGCTGTCCACGTACCTCTATCAAATGAAGCACAAGCAGAAGCAAGATTATTAATGCTTGCATCCAATAACATTTTGAACCCAAAAGATGGTAAACCAGTTGTTACGCCATCACAGGACATGGTTCTTGGTAACTATTACTTAACGATTGAAGAAAGATTGGAACGCAAGTTCTCAGGATATCGCGCACAAGAAAGACAAGAAGAACATGACTTCAAGAATCGCAATGAAGGACATTTCTTCGCACATTATGATGAAGCATATCTTGCATATCAACATAAAGAAATTGGATTACACACGAGAATCATTATTGATCCAAAATCAATCAATCAAAAATTTTCTGAAGAACAAAAACATAAGTATTTAGTAACTACTTTAGGAAAATTGATCTTCAACCGTATTCTTCCTCCAACTTTCCCTTATTTGAATGAACCAACTTTGGATAATTTGGAAAATTATACACCAGATAAGTATTTCATGGTTAAAGGAACAAACCCTAAAGATATTCTTAAAGGTATGGCTATTCCTGGACCATTTAAGAAGAAATTCTTATCACAAATTATTGCTCAAGTCTTCAAGGATCTACAAATTAGTGAAACATCTAAGATGCTTGACAGATTGAAAGATCTTGGGTTTAAGTATTCAACAGTCGCAGGTATTACCGTATCATTTGCTGACATCAATGTTTACTCTGGTAAGCATGATCGCATCGATATTACGAAAAAGAATATTGAAGAGATTTCAGGTTGGTATGAAGATGGTATGCTTACAGATAAAGAACGTCGTGACCTTGTTATTAAACAATGGCAAGAAGCACGTGACGATATTCAAAAAGGCTTAATGGCTGAATTTGATAAGGATAATAACATCTATATGATGTCTGATTCCGGTGCTCGTGGTAATGCATCAAACTTTGCTCAGCTTGCTGGTATGCGCGGTCTGATGAATAATCCTAAGGGTGAAATTATTGAAGTTCCAGTCCAAGCATCCTTTAGAGAAGGCTTGACCGTATCAGAATTCTTCATCTCCACCCATGGTGCGAGAAAAGGTTCTACCGATACAGCGTTAAAGACTGCCGAATCAGGATACTTGACGCGTCGTTTAGTTGACGTCAGCCAAGATGTTATCGTTGTTGATGAAGATTGCGGAACTGAACGTGGTGTCTATATGGAGCCAGTTATGGATGACACAAAGGAAGTTGTTCCATTATATGACCGTATCGTCGGACGTTACGCAAGTAAGGATGTTACACATCCAAAAACTAAGCAAGTTATCGTTAAACGTAATGAATTAATCACTGAAGAAATTGGCCAATTAATTCTTAAGGCTGATATCACCGGTGTTGAAATCAGAAGCAATCTAACATGTAATTCCGAAAATGGTGTATGTGCTAAGTGTTACGGACGTAACCTAGCAACAAATACTAGAGTAGAAGTCGGTGAAGCTGTTGGGGTTGTCGCAGCACAATCTATTGGTGAACCAGGAACTCAGTTAACTATGAGAACCTTCCATACCGGTGGAGTTGCCTCCGCATCAGATATTACACAAGGTCTTCCACGTATTCAAGAATTATTTGAAGCTAGAAACCCTAAAGGGAAAGCCGTTATTAGTGAAGTTGATGGTAAGATTAAATCGATTGATCGCCAACGTGGTGGTATTTCGGTTGTTACAATTACCGATGTTCATGAAAAGGACTACAAGTATACGATGGATCCAAATGTTGAAGCTTTATTCCGTAAAGGTGCAACCGTTAAAGCGGGTCAAAGATTAACATTAGGTTCAATCAATCCTAAAGAATTACTCCGTGTTGTTTCAACTGAAGCAGCTGAAATGTATATCTTAGAAGAAGTTCAAAAGGTATATCGTGCTCAAGGGGTAGAAATTAGTGATAAGCATATCGAATTAATCATTCGTCAAATGCTTAGAAGAATCACCATCGTCACCGAAGGTGATACAGAATTGTTACCAGGTACAGAAGTATCCGTTTCTGAATTCAAGAGAGCGAATAAAGCAGCTTTCAGAGCAATGAAGAGACCAGCTGTTGGCCGTCCAATTCTATTAGGTATTACAAGAGCATCACTTAGAAGTGATTCCTTCTTATCTGCAGCATCCTTCCAGGAAACAACTAGAATCTTGACAGATGCAGCAATTAAAGGTAAGACCGATGAACTACATGGCTTGAAAGAAAATGTCATCATTGGCGGACTCATTCCAGCTGGAACAGGTATCTTAAGAGAAGCAACTTTTGAATATGACAGATCAAATACCTACAATGATGAAGAAGAATTAGAATATTAATTAATTAATAATCAATAAAAGGTACCTCGCAAAAGCTAGGTACCTTTTTTGTTTATTCTATGATCAGATAGTTAATTATTTGCTGTTCTTAAGAGAAAGAGCAAAGAATAAGATGAAAAATACTGGAATGGGGATTAAAAAGAAAAGCCAGGTATTTGGAATTTGGATTGATAGGAACAAAATCAGAGAAATACTAAAAGATAACAGCTCTGAAAATAGCATGATCAATATTCTTTTTCTAGAAAATATTGAAAATAGCAAAAAAGCAATAAAAGTAAAAGGTATAGCATAGATCAGTGATAACCAAGCATTATTACTGTCTGGATTTACAAGTGTTAGGACAACAAAGATGATAACAGTTATGAGCAGTATCCCAGAAATCGATAGAGAAGTAAGCTTTAAATTAAATATATTTTTCTTATGTGTTTCTTCAACTTGAAGTTCGGGAATATCCATGTTGTAGTGATGTTCACTAATAAGTTTATCAATGGTTAAATTGAAAATTTTAGCAATTTCAGCGAGTGTAATGACATCAGGTAGCGATTCACCCCTTTCCCACTTTGATATTGCCTTATCTGAATAATTGATACGGTTGGCTAACTCCAATTGTGTTAAACCCAAAGTTTTACGATAATGCATTAAGTTTTTGGCAAAAATATCTTTTATATTGTTCATACTCATATTATATCACGATAAAAAAAGATGAGTTTGATAAAAATCTACTCTGGGTAGAGTTTAAAAAATAGATTCTACCACAGGATATATAAGTGTAGATAAGTTTTTGTATGAGTAGAGTTTAAAGTCAAATTAAACAATTATACTTTACTTAAAGGAAGTGATTTTATGCATACTGTAGTTTTTGGTGATTCTATTGCTAAAGGCATTGTAACTATGAATGGGAAATTAGAAACAATTGAAAATAACGCCGTGAAGCTTATATCAGATTTTTATCACCAGACAATTGATAATGTATCTTTTTATGGACAAACATTAAAGCGAATATTTGATAAAAATATCATTGATCAATATTTAGGTTCCTTAGAACATCGTGAAGAATTATATGTGGTCTTTGCATTAGGTGGGAATGACTCAGACTATGATTGGAATAAAGTCTCACAAAATCCACATATTCATCATGACCCTAAAACTCCAATTAGAGCGTTTGAGGAAATGCTTATTCAGATGATTAAACAATTGCAGTCAAAGGGTATTTCAGTTATTTTAACAACAATTATTCCGTTAGATTCACAACTCTATTTCGATCAGGTCATTTCTAAAATGGGGGATCCAGAACAAATCATGATTTTTTTGAATCAAGATGTAGAAAACATTGCAAGACAGCAAAAAGAATATAGTTCAGCAATTATGAGATGCGCTGAAGAAACTCAGAGTTTGCTTATAGATGTGAGAAGTAAGATGGAACTAAACGCTGAAACTTTAAAATATATGTGTAAAGATGGTGTTCATCCAAATGAGAATGGATACAAATTTTTAGCTGATTCAATTATCGAACTCATTAATCAAAATGATTCATTTGAAAAATGGAGAAATGTTAATCAGTTGAGTAATAAACAAAGTTTAATTGCTAGAGTTGATTAGGTTGTCATCAATTCAAGATAAGTTTTTTTCATATCCATTAGACAATTTAGAGCATTGAAACATGCTCTTTTTTTATTCTTGTTATGGTATAATATGGTTACTTAAAAAGAAAAAAGGTGTTAGATTGAAAGTAAAAAAGATCTTCATTTGGATTGCAATAATGGTAGTGCTCATCGCAGGAGCAACCATCGGCTATATATTAATCTTGGATCTTTCTTTTATTGATGCACTCTATATGACTATTATTACTATATCAACTGTTGGCTACCGAGAGGTTGCTGAAATGAACACATTAGCCAAATGGTTTTCCATTGGGTTCATTTTAGTGAGTGTCGGCATGGTAGGGTATTTATTAACCACAGTATTTAGATTCTTAAGTGAAGGAAATATCAATGAAGCTTGGAGGAAGAATAAAATGAAAAAAGAAATCGATAAGTTAGAAAATCATATCATTATATGTGGT
This sequence comes from Bacillota bacterium, assembly GCA_018817915.1. Lineage (GTDB taxonomy): Bacteria > Bacillota_I > Bacilli_A > Acholeplasmatales > Acholeplasmataceae > Peloplasma. Next base: position 5,429 of record JAHISX010000076.1, on the reverse strand, counting down.
GCAGGTGAAACCGGTATTCACGTGATTAAGCAACTTAAAAGAAGAGAAGTTGAATTTGTAGTTATTGAAAATAATTTAGAAGCAATTGAACATTTGAAAGAAATGAATGTCAAATATATACATGATGATGCAACAAAGGAAGAAGTTTTGGTAGAAGCTAGAGTAAAACAAGCTAAAGGATTAATTGCTTGTCTAGCTAAAGATGCAGATAATGTTTTTGTTGTCCTAACGGCAAGAGAATTTAATACCAAGATGCACATTGTTGCGCGTTCACATGAAGAAAGATCAGATAAAAAACTAAAACGTGCTGGTGCAAATAATACAGTTAGTCCTGATGAAATTGGTGGTAAGAAAATGGCGGCGATGATGCTAAGTCCTAATGTCCAATTTTTTGTTGATAATATCATCGATACAAAAAACATGTCAATAGACATGGAAGAGGTTGTTATTAAAGAAAATTCAGAACTTGTAGATAAAAGACTTAGAGAAGCTAAAATATCTGAAAAAGCTGGGTTGATCGTTTTAGCTATTAGAAGAGAAGACGATGTATTTATCTTCAATCCCAAAGCAGATGAAGTTTTAAGACTGGAAGATAAGATGATTGTTGTTGGATCTAAAGAACAAATTAAACTACTTAAAAAAATGTCTTTAGACATAGACCTTTAAAATGAAAAAAATTGTAGTTATTGGCGGAACCAATCACGATATTTTCGCATATACATATCAACAAGCTAAAATGAATGATTCGAATCCTGGATATCTTAAGGATTCTTTTGGTGGTGTCGGAAGAAATATAGCTGAGAATCTAGCTAGATTGGATTTATCACCAACCTTTATAACTGCAATTGGAAAAGACATTGTCGGCCAAGATATCATTGATTCAGGAAGTAAATTAGGGATTCATTTTGATGTGATTGAAGTTGAAACAACACCAACTTATGTTGCTGTTGTTGATCAAAACAAGGACATGTTAGTTGCTGTAGCTGCAATGGATGAACTTGAACAAATGACAGTTGATCAAATCAAAGGAAAAATAGATTTTGTGAATCAAGCAGATTTACTCATCTTAGATACAAATTTCAATCAAACTGTTTTGTCATATATATTTAATGAAGTTAAAATACCTATTTGTGTTGATGCTATTTCAACACATAAGGCACAAAAGATTGTTCACTTTTACTCTCAAATGAAAATGTTAAAGCTTAACTTGTTTGAAGCAAAAACTCTTTCTGGATTGGACTGTCAAACCAAAGAAGATATTGAAAAGATTGGTTTTTATTTTTGTAATCAAGGTGTTGGTGAAATTTATATCACACTGGGTGATCAAGGCGCATATCGCTTTGATGGAAAAAGTCATCAATTCATTTCTGGAAGAAAAATCTCAATCGTTAATACAACAGGTGCAGGTGATGCTTTCTTTGCAGGTGTCATTTATGCGTTTGAGCATCAGATGGATGCATTATCTTGTGGCATGGCAGCAGCTCTGATCACACTTCAAGATTCAAAAGCAGTGTCATCTAATCTCAATCAAGAACAACTACTAAAAACAATAAAGGAGTATCAATTATGAATTCATATTTATCGATTCATCCGGATGTTCAAAATGCCCGGAATAACAATTTACCTATCGTTGCTTTAGAATCAACCATTATATCTCATGGGATGCCATATCCTGAAAATATTAAAATGGCACTTCATGTCGAAGAAATTATTAGAGCTGAAGGTGCAGTACCTGCAACTATCGCTATTTTAGATGGACAAATTAAAGTGGGACTGACAAGAGAAGAATTAGAGCAACTTGCAAAATCAAAAGATGTTCTTAAAGTCAGCAAAAGAGATTTTGGTTATGTTTTATCACAAAAGAAAACAGGAGCTACAACAGTTTCAGCAACCATGTTGATTGCTGAAATGGCGGGTATTAAAGTGTTTGCTACTGGTGGCATTGGTGGTGTGCATCGTGGCGCAGAAAAAACTTTTGATATTTCTAGAGATTTAGAAGAGTTAGCAAATGTAAATGTTGCCGTTGTTTGTGCTGGTGCCAAATCAATTCTTGATCTAGGACTCACACTTGAATTTTTAGAAACCAAAGGTGTTGAAGTTCTTGGATATCAAACCAAAGAGCTCCCCGCTTTCTATAGTAGAGAGTCAGGATTTGACTTGGATTATTCTATGGAAACACCTGAAGATATCGCTAAATTAATCCATGCTAAATGGTCTTTAGGTTTATCTGGTGGTGTCGTTATTGCCAACCCAATCCCAAAATCTTTTAGCTTAGATTCAAAGATGATTAACAAGGTCATAGACCAAGCATTAGAAGATGCTCAATCGGACGGGATCAAAGGAAAAGATACAACACCTTACTTATTATCTAAAGTAAAAGATATAACAAAAGGTGAAAGCTTGGATGCCAACCTTGAGCTCGTATTCAATAATGCAAAATTAGCAGCACAAATTGCTAAGTTTTATGTTATGATATAGTAGTATTTGCTTAATTTGGAATAAGGATATTATATATCCTTTTCAAAATCGTAAATATATAAAAACACATTGAAGAATAATATAATATATCTAAACGCTTTTTAAGAGGAGATACAAATATGGATTTATTTAAAAAATGTTATCAATATGATACTGCAAAAAAAGCTCGTGAAGCTGGCTACTATCCATATTTTCACGAACTAACTAGTAAGCAAGATACAGTCGTTCATATGGAAGGTAAGGAAATGATCATGATTGGTTCCAATAACTATTTGGGACTTACATCACATCCAGAAGTCATTCAAGCTTCAATAGAAGCAACCCTTAAATATGGAACAGGAGTATCCGGTTCACGCTTCTTAAATGGCACACTCAACTTACACAGAGAATTAGAAGAAGAATTGGCGGCTTTCTTAAACAAAGAAGATGTTTCCATATTCGGCACAGGATTCCAAAGCAATCTCGCTATTATTTCTGGTATTGCAGGAAGAAACGACATTATTTTTTCTGATAAAGAAAATCATGCGAGTATCTATGATGGTACACGTTTAAGTTATGCTGAAGTTATTCGCTTTGAACATAGCGACATGGCTGACCTTGAAGATAAATTAGCAAAAGCACCTGAAAATAAAGGAAAACTTATCATTACAGATGGCGTTTTCTCGATGAGTGGTGATATTGCTAAACTACCTGAAATTGTTGCTTTAGCTAGAAAATATGGCGCACGTGTTATGGTTGATGATGCACATGGTCTTGGCGTCATGGGTGAAGGTGGTCGCGGAACAGCTGAACACTTTGGTTTAGAAAATGAAGTTGATATCATTATGGGAACTTTCTCAAAATCACTTGCAAGTTTGGGTGGTTATATGGCTGCAGAACGTGATGTCATTGAATACATTAGACATAATTCTCGTCCATATATTTTCTCAGCAGCACTTCCACCAGCAAATACTGCTGCAGCACTTGCTGCACTACGTATTTTAAAAAGAGAACCAGAACGTGTGAAAGCTTTAGCTGATATCGCTGAATATATGAGACAAGGTCTTAAAGCTCGCGGATTAAAAATAAGAGATTCAAGAACACCAATTATTCCAATATTCACTTACATGCCACTTAGAACAATGCTTGCATGTAATCAATTATTTGAACAAGGCGTTTATGTCAATCCAGTTATTCCACCAGCAACACCAATTGGCGAATGCTTGATACGTACAAGCTACACGGCCACTCATACAAAAGAACAAATGGACACTGCAATTGATAAAATAGCAAATGTCTTAAAGAGCTTAGAAGGATTTGAGGAGTAAAAATGAAGGTTATCGTAGTTACAGGTGCATCCTCTGGCATTGGATTGTCAATTGCACAATTCCTAGGTCAAAAAGGCCATAGTATTTATGGCGTTTCAAGAAGTAAAATTCATGAAAAGAATATTAAGAGTATTCAAGCGGATGTTACCGATTTTGATCAATTGAAAGCAGCATATCAAGAAATCTTTGAACTTGAAGGTCATATTGATGTTTTAATTAATAATGCTGGTATGGGTATTTCAGGAACGATTGAAGATACGTCTTCTGAAGATGCTACCTATTTATTCAATGTCAATTTAATGGGTGTTTTTAACTCTACAAAAGCAGTTTTACCATTCATGCGTGAAAGTGGTGGAGGTAAGATATTAAATATTAGCTCAGTAGCTTCAAAGCTATCGATTCCTTTTCAAGCATTTTACAGCAGCTCAAAAGCAGCTGTAAACTCATTTTCGGAAGCATTAGCGAATGAAGTTGCACCATTTAATATTCAAGTATGTTCAGTTATGCCTGGAGATATTAGAACAGGTTTCACTAAAAACCGCAAAAAGAATGCAGTTGATAGTCCAGAATATAAAAACCGTGTTGATCAATCTGTCAGTGTCATGGAAAAAGATGAAATAAACGGTATGGATCCAATTTCAGCAGCTAAAGTTATCCATAGACTTGTTCAAAAAAGAAGAATTCCGCTTTATATAACAATAGGGTTCAAATATAAAGTCATTGTTTTACTTGCTAAATTATTACCAGCTAAACTTGCAAATTATATTGTAGGCTCAATATATGCATTCAAAAAAGGGAAATAGATGAAGCAGACAAAAGAAAATGTCATTTTAAAATCAATCATGGCTGGTGTTTATATCGGCGTTGCTGGACTCGTTTATTTGAGTCTAGATAACCATGTTATAGGTGCTTTTTTGTTTAGTTTTGGGCTTTTGGTTGTCGTTACAAGAGGATACTTCTTATATACAGGTAAAGTTGGGTATTTGTTACCATATACAAAAGGATACTTAGTTGTCCTACTCAAAACTATATTAGGCAATATGATTGGTATTGCTGCTGTTGCATTTCTTTTTAGATTGACGGGCACATCTTCAGTTGTCACAACCAGCAGTGATTTATTTGCCTTAAAGTTAGACCATTTATGGTATGAAACTTTAGCGTTAGCAATCTTTTGCGGTATGATGATGTATATTGCAGTTGATAGTTTTAAAAATGTTAAACATGACCTATCAAAAGCTTTAATTTTAGTTTTTGCAGTGATGATCTTTATACTATCCAAGTTTGAACATAGCATTGCTAACATGCTATATTTCTTCTTAAGTGATATGTACACATTAAAAGCTATTTTATATCTCATTTTGATGATTTTAGGGAATGCAATTGGTGCAGTAGCATTAAATTTAGTTGAAACAAAATTAGCAAAAAATTAAACCAAATAAATTGCATATGTCTATCGATAGGTATTTAGAACTCATTCTAGATGCCTTTTTTTATAAAAACTGATATAATTAATGTATCTAATATGTTTTAAATAGATGTTTGATTTGGTAGTGTCAAAAGTTTAATGGAAGATATGGAAGATTCGAGTTAAGAGACGTATTTAGCCTCTTCAAATAAAGTGCCGGTATAGTCAATTAATTTAAG
>JAHISX010000075.1 GCA_018817915.1 Bacillota bacterium | reverse complement strand
GGATATACATATAAAGAACAAATACTTAGACCAGCCATGGTTAAAGTTAACGAATGGAGTGAGGAAAATGGCAAAGACAAATAAAATTATTGGTATTGACTTAGGAACAACAAATTCAGTTGTTTCAGTAATGGAAGGCGGCGACGTAAAAGTCATCGCAAATGCAGAAGGTGGAAGAACTACACCATCAGTTGTCTCTTTTAAGGGCGATGAAATCAGTGTGGGTGATGTTGCAAAAAGACAAGCAATCACAAACCCAAACACAGTTAGTTCTATTAAACGTCACATGGGTGATGCAAATTACCGCGTGGACATTCAAGGCAAAAAATATACACCGCAAGAAATTTCAGCAATGATTCTTCAAAACTTGAAGAAAACAGCTGAGGACTATTTAGGTGCAACAGTTACTCAAGCAGTTATTACTGTTCCTGCATACTTTAATGATGCTCAAAGACAAGCAACCAAAGATGCTGGTAAAATTGCTGGTCTAGATGTTAAACGTATCATCAATGAACCAACAGCAGCTGCTTTAGCTTATGGTATTGACAAGACGGACAAAGAACAAACGGTCCTCGTGTTTGACTTAGGTGGTGGTACATTTGATGTATCGATCTTAAGATTAGCAGATGGCACATTTGAAGTTATTTCGACAGCAGGTGATAATAAGCTTGGTGGAGATGACTATGATGATTTAATTGTTAAGTTCTTAGTTGAAGGATTTAAGAAAGAAAATGGCGTCGACTTGTCTTTAGATAAGATGGCAGTTCAAAGACTTAAGGATGCAGCCGAAAAAGCTAAGAAGGAATTAAGTGGTGTAACATCATCTACAATTTCCTTACCATTTATTACAATGGGTGTTGCTAGACCTCTACATTTAGAAAAAGTATTGACTCGTGCTAAGTTTGATGAATTAACAGCAGGTCTTGTTGAAAGATGTGTTGGACCAGTTCGTCGTGCATTATCAGATGCTAAAATGACACATAAAGATATTGACCAAGTTCTTCTAGTTGGTGGATCAACAAGAACACCAGCAGTTCAAGAAATGGTTAAACGTGAATTACACAAAGAGCCAAATAAGAGTGTTAACCCTGATGAAGTAGTTGCTATGGGCGCTGCAATTCAAGGTGGCGTATTAGCTGGTGATGTGAAAGATGTCTTATTATTAGATGTCACACCTCTATCATTAGGTATTGAAACTCTTGGTGGTGTATTTACTAAGTTAATTGAAAGAAATACAACCATTCCTACATCTAAATCACAAGTATTCTCAACAGCAGCTGACAATCAACCTGCAGTAGATATTCACGTGCTTCAAGGTGAAAGATCCATGGCATCAGATAATAAAACATTAGGACGTTTCCAATTAGGAGATATTCCTGCTGCACCTCGTGGAGTTCCTCAAATTGAAGTATCGTTTGACTTAGATGCAAATGGTATCGTTAGTGTTAAAGCTAAAGATTTAGGTACAAACAAGGAACAAAAGATTACAATTTCTGGTAGTGGTTCATTATCTAAGGCAGATATTGACCGTATGGTTAAAGAAGCTGAAGAACAAGCAGAAGTTGATAAACAAAAACGTGAAGAAGCTGATTTGAGAAATGAAGCATCTAGTCTAATTTTCCAAACAACTAAAGCAATTGATGATTTAAAAGATGAAGTTGATGAATCAACGAAAGAAAAACTCCAAGAACAAATTAAAGAGCTTGAAGTTGCACTCAATGGCACAGATATAGATTTAATTAAATCTAAAAAAGAAGCACTTGAAAAAGATGCACAAGAAATTGCTGTAAAAGCATATCAAAAGGCTCAAGAAAAACATCAGGCAGAACAACCAAATGAAGAACAAGAAACAACAAGCAAAGATAATACTGTAGATGCTGAGTTTGAAGAAAAATAATTTTGTTAAATAAAAAAAAATAGAGTAGGACTTTTGTCCTACTTTAAACTATGGAGTTGATGTTATGGCAGATAAAAGAGATTATTACGACGTGCTAGGTGTCGCAAAAAATGCTAGTGATGATGAAATTAAAAAAGCATATCGAACACTTGCTAAAAAATACCATCCTGATGTATCATCAGAAAAAGATGCAGAAGCTAAGTTCAAAGAAGTCCAGGAAGCTTACGATCATATAGGAGATGCACAAAAACGTGCGACTTATGATCAATATGGACATTCAGGCAGTCCCTTTGGAGGTGCTGGTGGGCAAGGTTTTGGTGGCTTCGGTGATATGGGTGGATTTGGCGACATTTTCAGTCAATTCTTTGGTGGTGGACAACGTTCACAAAAACAAAGCACGCGCGGACCACAACGTGGAGATGATCTTGAACGATCGGTCACGATTGATTTTATGGAAGCAGTACTAGGTACGAAGAAGACTATAACTATTGAAGTTGATGATGAATGTCATGTTTGTCATGGTACTGGTGCGGAATCTTCTAAGGATGTTGAAATTTGTGATCGCTGTCACGGTGATGGTGTCATTAATGTTGAGCAAAGAACAATGTTTGGTTCGATGCGTACACAACAAGCATGTCCAAAATGTGGCGGAGCAGGAAAAATCATTAAAAAACGATGCCCTACATGCAATGGTAAAGGACATGTTAAACAAACGAAGACTGTTGATGTGAACATACCAGCAGGCGTTGATAACAATATGTCTTTAAAAGTTGCCGGTTACGGCAATGGAGGAACTAAAGGTGGATCTCAAGGAGATCTTTATCTGACATTTAGAGTTAGATCACATAAAGTATTCCAAAGACGTGAAGATGATATTATTTTAGAAGTTCCAATAACAATCACACAATCTGTATTGGGTGCTACCGTTGAAATACCTACAATTTATGGGGATGTTAATTTAAAGATCCCAGCAGGTATAGAGCATGGTACGATCCTAAGAATGCGGGAAAAAGGTGTACAAAATGTTCGATCTAAACGTAAGGGCGATCAACAAGTTGTAATCCAAATCAAAGTTCCTAAAAATTTATCCGCTCAAGAAAAGAAACTTTATGAGCAACTAGGCAAATTAGAAGAGAAAGAAAATGCATCGAGTTGGGCTAAATTTAAAAATCTATTTAAAAATTAATTAAGAAGGCTGTCTACAGCCTTTTTTTACTTACTGAAATAAAAAAAGATCTCAATTGAGATCTTTAAATTATTTTTTAGGTGGCATTGGTATAAAGATTGATGTCTTTTTAGCATATTCTTGAAATAATGCATTATCTTTATATTTCTTTTCCAATAATGGAACACCAGATACAAAGAGTAAAAGATAAGTAATTAGGATAGGTCCAACAATACCTGCTAGATTAATTAATTCAAATCCAGAAATAGAGACTACAAAGATTGCCCACCACATCACTGCTTCACCAAAATAATTTGGATGTCTTGTGAATTTCCATAAACCAGTTTGTAAGATTTTCCCTTTATTTTGAGGATCTTTTTTGAATGCTTTTAATTGTGAATCACCAACAGCTTCAAAATAAAATCCAAAGAGCCATAATATAACACCTAGAATTAAGACTGTATAGCTTGAATTCATACTCAAAGGAGTTGCATTCAGATTTACGAGTTGAATGGGTAATGAAATGATATAAAGTAGAATGCCCTGTAACATAAACACCTTTAAGAATGCTTTCAATGGAATATTTGTTTTCCATTTTTTACGCATATCAACATATCTGAAATCTTCAGGTTTATTCCAATTTCTAAGCCCTATGAAGAAGAACAATCTAAATCCCCATATCATGACTAAACCAGTAACTACGACAGCCGGTAATGTATAGATGCCTGTATAAATTAAACCTGTAAGTGCAACTACGACAAAACCTAATCCCCAAGCCATATCTGCTAATCCATTATTCTTTTTGATTTGTGCAATCACAAAGAAAATAAGAAAGAAGATGAATAATACAATTGCATTAACTAAAAAGTTCATGATTTATCTCCTTTGATATAAGCGATAGCAACAGTTCCTATACCTGCGTTCATCGCAACAATTGTTGATATGTTCATAATATATTCAGGTTTTTTACCAATGATTTTCTCATATCGTTGTGCATATTCTGATGCTCTTTGATCTGCATTTGCATGAACAATAGCATAAGATTCAATTCCACTTTCTTCCATAATACTTTCAATATGAGCTTGAATTTTCTTATTACTCGATTTTAAGCTGAGTGCTTTATCAAAAATAATGCCATTTCCTTCACCATCAATTGAAATGACAGGTTTTAAATTCATGATTTTTCCTATAAGCCCAGTCACTTTACTTACTCTACCTGCTCGAACCATATATTTTAAAGTTTTAACACTGACTAAAATTTTTGAATGATTTGTTAATTTTCTAATATTTTCTACAATATCATCATAGTTCAAACCTAGATCGACCATTTGAGCAGCTTTAAGTACGATTAAACCTTCAGCACCTGAATTTTGTTTGGAGTTGATGACCGTAATCTTTGTTTGATCAAATTTTGAAGCTGCATCAACAAATGCTTGATAGGTACCACTCATATTTTGTGAGACAGTAACAACGATAATTTCCTTATAATAAGTCGTTAAAAATGAGAAATAGTTTTCTAATGCTTTTGCATTCGGTTGACTCGATGATGGATAAACTTTTGCACTATCCATCAATTCATAGAATCGTGAGCTTTGGATGGTCAACTTATCATAATAGTTTGTATCATTGACAAGAAGGTTTAAAGGAAACATATGAATTTGATACTGATCGATAAGATCTTCAGGAAGATCTGCAATTGAATCAGTCACTAGTGCAATTGGATATTTTTTATGATTTGCAGTTTCAAACTGTCTTTTCATATCGTCAACTTTTTGTTCAACGATTCTACCCATTTGATCAAGGTATTCAAAGACTTCATCTGGATGATTGCTGTGAATATGAACTCTCAGAGTTCTTGTACTACCTGCAACAACTAATGAATCACCAAAAGAAGAGAGTTCAGCTTTGATTTTATTAAGATCAAGATCAGTTCCTCTAACAAGCGCTTCAGTGCAATAACGATTTTGTGAATCTTCTAAATGATCAACATGTAATTGTTCAATGTCTTCAATAGGTTCAATCTCAAGTGTGATTTCTTCACCTTTTAAGGCTCTAATAAAGCCATCAATGAAGTGAACAAAACCTTTTGCTCCTGCATCAACAACCTTGTTATCTTTTAATACAGCAAGCATTTCTGTAGTTTTAGCTAATTCTAACAGTAAAAACTCATATGCTTTATTCATTAATTCAATAAAAGTGGTTGCGACATTCTTAAACTTCTTCAAAGCACTAACCCAAGATCTCATTAATGTAATCATTGTGCCTTCGACAGGTACAGCAATTGCTTGATAAGCATAATTTGATGCATTCTCAGAAAGAGAAATAAATGTATCTTCATCTATTAAATTATTTTTTAAAGCTAATGAGAATCCATAAATGTATTCAGCAAAAATAATCCCAGAGTTACCTCTAGCACCTACGATTGCAGCATCAACAATGGATTGAATGGTTTCCTCACTTGTTGCTCCTAATTTAGAACGTTCGATGATGCTTGTCATCATGGAAGCAAGATTACTTCCAGTATCTCCATCTGGTACAGGAAATACATTGATGGCATTTAAATTGTTTTTTTCTTTGATAACGTTTTGAGCTCCAAAGATGAATGATTTATATATCAATTCATTTGTTAATAAATACTCAGACATGTCTCACCTCAAAATAGAAGATTATAAACTAAATATGATACAGTACTTGTCGATGTTCCAAGGAAAGTACCCCAAAACAGATCGATAATTGTGATTTTAAGTGGCCAATCTTTTAAAGTAGCTAGATTTGTTAAATCATAAGTAGCATACGTTATAAATCCAAATAGGGCTCCTAATAAAACAGCTTTCCAAATATTACCAGCTTCAACAGCAGGCATTAAAACAAAAATAACTAGACCGCCAATAAATAATAAGTAAAATAACATTGCAGCAACCCAATTCACATCAGTTTTTAGCAAATGTCCAATTTCTGTTTGATACAGTTTTTTAGCAACTATACCCAACCAAAACAAATCAATAGCAAAGAAAATTACAAATGAGACGGCGTAAAGTTTTAAGAAAGTTAACATAATAGATCCTCCTATTAACTCTATTATAGCATCTGATTATTAATATTCTATTAAAGACGCTTATTATATGATTAATAAATTAAGTCGTAAAGTTTTATTTTAGCTTCAATACATGCTATAATTTTGTTATCAAGCATGTTCATTAGGAGGAATTTTATGATTCTAATTAGACACCACAATGAGGGTAACTTAAAACCATATTTTTATTTTGCACTTGAGGAGTATATTCTTAAGGAATTACTTAAAGATGATGAAAATTATTTTTTCACTTGGGAGATACATGGCGTTGTTATTGGGAAAAACCAAGTAATTGAAAATGAAGTTAACTTAGAATTCTTAAGACAAAGTAACATTGATGTTTACCGTAGGCCAACTGGCGGTGGTTGCGTTTATGCCGATCACAGGAATACAATGTTTTCAATTATCACTAAAAAGACAAATAAAGAGTTCACTTTCAAGACTTATTTATCCAAGATTATTGACTCAATGAGATTACTTAATCTTAACATAGAATTCAGTGGTAGAAATGATCTTTTATTTGAAGGAAAAAAAATATCAGGCAATGCATTTCTTCAAAATAAGTATGGCATGCTCATGCATGGAACATTCTTATATGATTGTGACCTTGAAACAATGGTTAGAGCAATCTCACCAAGTGATGAAAAACTTGTTTCAAAGGGTATCGATAGTGTGAGATCAAGAGTTACTAATTTAAAACCATATTTGGGTGGTTTAACTCAAGAACAACTCATTAAGCATTTTGAAAACACATTAACAAATAAGACATATGAATTGAGTCAGGATGAAGTTAAAAAGATAGAAGAAATGGCTGAAAAATATCAATCTAGAGAATGGATTTATAAAAAACAACCAGCATACACAAAGATTCTTAAAAAAAGAATTTCTGGTGGTTTATTTGAAGTTAAACTTGATCTTGAAGAAGGTGTCATTAAGAACTTAAAGATTCAAGGAGATTTTTTCGATAAAACGCCTCTTGATTCTTTTGAAAAAGCATTTAAAGATGTTACCTACGAAAAGAAGCAAATTGAAAATATTTTAGACCATCATCATATTGAGTCCTATATATTAGATTCAAAAACAGAGGAATTTAAGCTGCTTTTATTTGAAGGTATTCTTGGAGAGTGACAAATTGATTCATTTTCATGCAACTTTTGTAAAGAAAAATCAATCAATGTTTGCTAGGTTTCATATTTTTTGTTAAAATAGAATAGAAAGCGAAAGGCGGTAATGTCCATGAAAGAAAAAAAAGTCAAGGAACCAAAACAACCTAAAGAAAATAAGGTAGAAGAAAAAATGGGTAAAGATAAGATTATTGATGTCGATTCTGAACCTGTAGAAGAAGCAAAAGTCAAAGTTCCTAAAGAAAAAAAGGCAAAACGCCCAAAAAATCGCGAAAAATTGACAGCTAAATATTTCAAAAAAGTTTCTGGTAAATCAATCGACTCTTTTAATGAAATGGTTCAAGCTGATTATGCGAAAGCGATTGAAAGAGCTCAACAACTCTCGAGTATCGAAAAGAGTGAATATAGTTCACCTATATTAATAACTGTACCTGATGCTTTTCATTATGGTGGGAAGGTCAATTATCGTTTGGATAAAAAGCCAGATGATACATTTACTTTGATGTATGACCAAGCACTAGTTTATGTTCTTTTCTTTGGTAAAAACTCCCTATTCTATTATCAAGCAAATATGAATCATATCAATGGTCAAATTGCTTCTGATATAGCAGGTGAATTCAATTACGCTGATGTAGTTCATATGGAAACCGAATTAAAATACGATCATATTGATCGACCTAAATATATTACTTTAGACCTTGAAATTGGTTTAGTAGATGGAACAATAGTCCCATTCCACTTACGTAATCATCGTGTTCATCAAGACTATGATTTGCCAAGTTTACTCACACAACAAGAACAACTGATTTTAGGTATTTTAAAGAAAAAAGTTCGTGAAAGTCGCAACATTTAAATCCTTATTGATATCGATTTAAAATGTATTGAATTCATTGACATTTAGACCTTTATTATGTATAATACTTTCGTTGAGGTGATATTATGAAAATTGCATTGCATGAACTCAAAGAAAAAACCTCGATAGAGCTTACTTATGATTATTCAAAAGAAATAGAAAACACATTAGATATACTTACAATTGAACCCGCAAAAATCAATTGTGAATTCGAATTTATTTCTGGTGAGCTATTTATGAAAATATCCGTTCATGTGGATATGGAGATGGCATGTTCAAAAACACTTAAAGCTGTTCCTTATTCAATGGATTTCGAAGATGATATTCTATTTGGCAGTTCTTTAGAGTCAGATTATCCTCTAACAGATCCACTAGAACTTACTGACATTGTCTTTGGATATATTATTTCTGAAAAACCGTATACCATCTACCATCCAGATGCTAATGAAATTCTTTTTGAAAAAGAGAAGAGTCCACATCCTGCATTTGCTGATTTAGATAAGATTGTGAAAAAATAGGAGGTGAACAGATGGCTGTTCCATTTCGTAGAACGAGCAAAACCGCTAAGAGAAAACGTCGCACGCATTTTAAATTGACCGCTCCTGCTTTAGTTGTTTGCCCACAAACCGGTGAATTTACACTACCACATCGTGTAACACCAAACAGTGGTTATTACAAAGGACAACAAGTACTAACCAAAAAAGAATCCAAACAGGATTAAGGAAGGGTGCCTACAGGCACCTTTTTCTTTTTAATAAATTGACAAAGTATTTGATTTCATATATAGTGTATATGATATATATTGGAGAATGAAAAATGAAACATGAGACTGTATTATTAGAAGAAGCAATTCAATATTTGAATATAAAACCAAATGGTATTTATGTGGATGGTACTTTGGGTGGTGCTGGTCATTCAAAACTTATTTTAAAGTATCTTAAAGAAGGTCAACTTTTTTGTTTCGATCAAGATGAGTATGCCATACAATATGCAAAAGATGTATTAAAGGGCTTTTCAAACTTTAAAATTATAAAAAGCAATTTTAAATACTTGAAAGAGAAGTTAGCTGAAGAAAATGTATTTGGCATCGATGGTATTCTTTTTGATTTAGGGCTTTCCTCATTCCAAATTGATGATGAAACACGCGGATTTACTTATCTTAAAGATACAACATTAGATATGAGAATGAATCAAGATCAGGAGCTTACTGCTCAAATGATTTTAAATACGTATTCTTTAGAAGAATTGGCACGCATATTTTTTGTCTATGGTGAAGAAAAAAATAGTTTCAAGATTGCTCATAAAATTATTGATAGAAGACCGTTATTAACAACAATGGATTTAGTCAAAATAACAGATCAAGTGAATTATAAAGATAAAGGACATAGTGCGAAGCGAGTCTTTCAAGCATTAAGAATTGCAGTTAATGATGAGCTTACTGTTTTGGAAGATGTATTGAAAGATGCTGTTGATTTATTGAATTCGGATGGTAGACTGGTAGTCATTAGCTTCCATTCACTAGAAGATAGAATCGTTAAACATTTCTTCAAAGAAGAAAGTGAAACATTCACTCCTAAAAATATGCCAATCTTAAGAGAAGATACATCTAAAATGGAAATAATCACCAGAAAACCTATTTATCCCTCTGAAGATGAATACTTAAGAAATCCTAGAAGCAAATCAGCTAAATTAAGAGTTGCAAGAAAAAAATAGTTTCATAAAAAAAAGCACTTTTTAAGTGCTTATTTTTTCTTATTATGTGCGGATATAATGATTCTAATGTATTCAAGATCTAAATCTTTGAACGATGGATGTTTAGTCAAATATTCGAAGATATCAGGACTATTAACTTCAGTAATTTCATTTGTATCCTTATTCATGATATGAATATGACTGTCTGCGCTGTGCATAGGATTACCCATTGCAAGATCATAATAT
Organism: Bacillota bacterium; assembly: GCA_018817915.1. GTDB lineage: Bacteria > Bacillota_I > Bacilli_A > Acholeplasmatales > Acholeplasmataceae > Peloplasma. The sequence continues at coordinate 22,732 of JAHISX010000075.1, read as the reverse complement.
TTCGTATCATTGATATAAATTTCTACAATAATTTTTTGATCAATTAAAAACTCAAGATTATTGTATATTGTGGAAATATTGTAGAAACCTCTACTTGCTAAAGCTTTTTGAATTTCTTTAAATGTTAAGTGTTGGTTTTCTAGTATTTCAATCATTGCTTTTCGACTTTTCGTCAAACGCATGTTGTCTGTTCTAATTTTTTGGTAATATCTTTCTTTAATGTCCAATGTAATCAAACTCCTTTTAGAAATGATATATCATTCCTTATATACACGTTCATTATATCAATATTTAGAAATGATTTAAAGTGAAACGCTTAATTATAAAAAAATCTTATTAATTATATTAAATCGTATGAGGTGAATGAAGACAATTACATTAATATCTAGAGGTTCCAGGATGCAATTTGTTACAAATAAATGATATAATATAGATGGTGATTATATGTTGATTGTGTTTGGTGGCTCATTTAATCCACCTACGCTTGCACATTTGAAGATTGTTAATAAATTATTGTCAACCTATCCAGGTTCACATGTTTTACTATTACCCGTAGGTAATGACTATTCAAAACCAGAACTTATTGATATCAAGCATCGCATCACAATGCTTCATTTACTACTTGATCATTTAGATGATGTTGAGATATCGGATTTAGAAGCTAACCGTAAATACCAAGGAACTTTGGTTAGTTTAAGGGAACTCAGTAAAAAGGATAAAGATGTTAGATTTGTGATAGGTTTAGATAATCTACTTCGTGTTAAAAGATGGATTAAAGCTGAAGAACTCCTTAACGATTTTCCATTCATTATTATGAATAGGAAAGGTTCGTTAAGCCAAGAAGAAGTTCAGGAAGCTTTTAAAGATATGAAACATCATTTTACATTCATTGATTTTGATGAAGTGATGTCTTCAACTCAAGCACGAATGAACCCAGAAAAAAGAAATGAGATATTAACCAAAGAAGTTATTGACTATATTTCAAATAATCATTTATATGAGGAGTTATTATATGTATAAATATGGATATATCAAAGTATCAGCTGCAACTCCACAAATAAGTGTAGGTGATATCAAACATAACAAAAAAGAAATCTTGAGTATTCTATCTCAATCAAAGGCTTCTATTATTGTTTTTCCTGAACTTACAATCACTGGTTATACATCAAGTGATTTGTTCTACCAAGAAGCGTTTATTTCCGAAGCTAAAATTGCTTTAAAAGAAATTATGGATGAAACGACTTATGATGGTGTTTTTATTATAGGCGTTCCTTTAGACTTATATGGCATTTTATATAATTGTGCTGTCATCATTAAGCAAAAGAAAATCTTGGGTATCATACCTAAACATTATTTGCCTAATTATCAAGAGTTCTATGAAAAAAGATGGTTTCATTCGGGATTTAAAACAACAATGAAAAGCATCAAGTTGTTTGGTGAGCAAGTTCCATTTGGATATCTTATTTTTGAAGATGCCGAAAATGGTATTCGCTTTGGAGTAGAAATTTGTCAAGATTTATGGGCAGCATATAGTCCAAGTGATGACATGAGTCTTGCCGGTGCAAATCTCTTTTTCAATCTTTCTGCATCTACAGAGCGCGTAGGAAAACCAATTGTTAGAAAGACATTGGTATTAGATCATTCAAGAAAACAAATGGCTGCATATATATATACAAGTTCAGGACATTTTGAATCAAGTTCCGAGGTTGTTTATTCTAGCCAAAAAATAATAGCAAATCAAGGCATGCTTGTTGCTGAAAGTTCATCTTTTGATATGAATTCATCAGTTTTGACAGCCGATATTGATATCAGTGCAATTAACTACCAAAAACGTCAAGATAGTACGTATCGAGATATGCACATGTTGATTCAAAATGAATATCAATTTATACCACTAACATTTGAAACAACAGATGATTTCACGTTCGAAACTCCAATTAACCAAAAACCATTTATTACAGATTGGGATAACTTAGAAGATGTCAAACTTGCTAATAACCTTCAAGTCTTCGGTTTAATTAAAAGATTAGAGTCACTACCTAAAAATTCAAATAAAATTATCATAGGTATCTCAGGTGGATTGGATTCAGCATTAGCTTTACTAGTAAGTCATCAAGCAATGATTAAAATTGGACGTGATCCAAAAGATATCATTGCTGTTACTATGCCAGCAAACGTCACTTCAAAAGGTAGTAAATCAGCTGCAATTAAACTGATGGAAGGTTTAGGTGTAACGCTCATGGAAATACCAATTAGCAAGTCCGTTGACCTACATCTTAAATCTATTGCACATGAAGAAAAAGATGTGACATATGAAAATGCACAAGCACGTATGAGAACATTGATATTGATGGATTTATCAAATAAACATGGTGGATTTGTTTTAGGCACTGGAGATTTATCTGAAATTGCAATGGGGTGGATGACATATAATGGTGATCAAATGAGTATGTATGGTGTCAATTCAGGGTTACCTAAAACATGGGTTCAACGTTTGATCAGTTATCATGCGGAAAATGATTATAAACATTTGAGTGTTGTTTTAAATAAAATATTAAGTGCTCCAATATCACCTGAATTACTTGAAAACCAAGATACAGAAAAGACAATAGGGCGTTATGATGTCAATGACTTTATTTTGTATTATCATTTGGAACAAGGTGCAGATGAAGAAAAAATTATATGGCTTGTTGAACATGCATTTGCATTTGACTATAAAGAAGCTAAACTTTATGTAGATCGCTTCTTTAAGCGTTTTTACACCCAACAATTCAAAAGACAAACATTACCAGAAGGACCAAAAATACTTGGGATAAGTTTATCACCAAGAGGACAATATAGAATGCCAAGTGATGTTAAAAGAAAGTGATGCAATGAAGAAAAAAGTAATTATAGGGCTAAGTGGTGGTGTAGATAGCAGTGTTGCTGCATATTTATTATTAAAAGATGGCTTTGATGTTGAAGCCGTTTTTATGCGTAATTGGGATAGCGCTACGAACCATGATTTATTAGGAAATCCAACAGCTGATGATGAGATTTGCGAACAAGAAAAGGATTACCAAGATGCTCTTTTAGTAGCAAATAAATTAGGAATCAAATTACATAAAATAGATTTTATAGAAGATTATTGGGATCGTGTATTCACTTACTTTCTAGACGAGTATAAAAAAAATAGAACACCTAATCCTGATGTCTTATGCAATAATGAAATTAAGTTTAAGGCATTTGTTGACTATGCTAAAATATTCAATCCTGATTATATTGCGATGGGACACTATGCGCAAATTGATCATTCTGGAGAGCATCCTAAGTTAAAAAGAGCATTTGACATGAATAAAGATCAAACTTATTTTCTATCCCAACTAAAAGAAGACCAGCTAAATAATGTCTTATTTCCTATTGGTCATTTAGATAAAAAAGAAGTTAGAAAAATTGCAATAGAGCAAGATTTAGCAACAGCAACTAAAAAAGATTCAACAGGTATTTGTTTCATTGGCGAAAGACACTTTAATGACTTTTTAAGCAATTATCTTCCAGCTCAACCTGGTTTAATGAAAAAAATGGATGGTACTGTCATTAAAGAGCATCGTGGTTTGATGAATTATACAATTGGGCAAAGAAAAGGTTTAGGTATTGGCGGTTCTAAAGAAGACCATGGCGCTTGGTATGTTGTAGGGAAAGATTTATTAACGAATACTTTATATGTTGAGCCTAATGAGGAAGACCCACATTTATATAGTGATTCAGCCTTAATTACTGATGTGGTTTGGCGAGGACCAAAAATAGAAGGGCATATGACAGCTAAATTTAGATATCGCCAAAAAGACCATGCTGTATCAGTAAAATGGATGGATGACCATTCTATTTTAGTATCCTATCCTCAAAAAATTCTTTCAGTAACACCCGGTCAAGTGTGTGCTTTTTATCAAGATGAGATCTGTTTAGGTGCTGGTTTTATTCAAGAAGCATATATGGATAAAAAAATACGACAATATAGCTAAAAGGAACTTGAGTTCCTTTTTTTTTATGGGTTAAAATGGTATAATTTGTTTAATCATGGCAAAAGGAGAATCTATGGAAACAATCAAGGGCAAGATCAAAAATTATGTTTTTCATAATGATGAAAATAGTTATTCTATTGCACGCATCATTACTGAAACAGAAGAGATTGTTACCATTGTCGGGTATTTTCCTATAGTTAGCGAAGATATTGATTATGAGTTCTCTGGAACTTGGGTTAAACATCAAAGTTATGGGGATCAACTTAAAGTGGAATCTTTTAAGAAATGCGAAGAACAAAGTGTAGCAGGATTGACGAGTTATCTTTCCAGTTCATTTTTCCATGGCATTGGATTGAAGACAGCCGAAAAGATAGTCGATTTACTTGGTGCTGATGCTATTAAAAAAATTATGAAGGATAAAAAAGTTTTAAAACCGATTGGATTAAGTGCAATTAGAATTGAAAAGTTTTATCAACAACTCATCGAAAATCAAACGAATGAACATATATTGGTATCACTTTATGGATATAATTTATCTGGTAAACTCGCTATGAAGTTGTTAAATAAGTATCACATGCTTACTCTAGAAAAATTAGAAGATAACCCTTATCGTCTCATAGATGATATTGAGGGGATAGGCTTTATTAAGGCTGATGAAATAGCAAATAAGCTGGGTATTGAGAAAGATGATTTAAGAAGAATTAAAGCTGCCATTATTTATGCCATGCAATATATTGCTTATCAGAATGGTGATCTATACCTAACTTCTGAGCAATTACGAACATATGCACTACAAGTATTAGGTAGTGAAACTCAACTTGAACCAGCAATTGATCAATTGATTGATGAATCGAGAATAATTATTGAAGATGATAGATATTATCTAACTTTATCATATTTCACTGAAATATCGTTAGCTAATAAACTGAATGAACTTTCTAATGTTGAGGGTAAATCATTTGATATAAAATATTTGGAAACACTCTTGGATGCTGTTGAAATACAAAAGGGGATGCAATATACTGCCGAACAAAAGAAAGCCATTATAACGGCTTTATCAAGCCCTATTACAATTATTACTGGCGGACCAGGTACTGGGAAAACTACCATCATTGATGGACTCCTTGAAGTTTACCGAATCTATCATCATCTCAATTATAAAAATCCAGCTATCTACGATAAGATAGCTTTGATGGCACCGACTGGAAGAGCTGCTAAACGAATGAAAGAATTACTCAATATGGATGCAAAAACGATCCATAGACATCTTGGTTATAGTTATGATGGTCTATTCACCTATGATGAACATCACCAGATGCCACAAGATTTAATCATCGTTGATGAAGCCTCAATGATAGACATCTTCTTAGCGCACAAATTATTTTCGGCAATAAAAGATCAAGCACAAGTGATCATTGTTGGTGATGTTGATCAGCTCCCAAGTGTTGGTCCAGGACAAGTCTTAGCAGATATGATTGATTCGGGTATATTACCAGTAGTTAGGCTCAATGAAATCCATCGTCAAGCTAAAGATTCTAGAATTATTAAACTTGCAAGTTCTGTCAATCAACAAAATCTCACGACTGATGATTTAATCAGTGACAATGATGTTTACTTATACAAAGCATCCTCTGAAAAAATTAAAGAAGTGATTATCAATCAAATCAAAGGGGCCCTCAAAGAAGGTTATAGTATGATTGACGATATTCAAGTTTTAGCACCAATGTATAAAGGTGAGCTAGGTATTGATAGTTTCAATAAGATGCTTCAAGAGCAATTTAATCGGAATCAAAAGGACGGTATGACATTTGGAGATAAGACGTATTTTGTTGGAGATAAGGTTATTCAACTTGTCAATGATCCGGAGCGGCTTATTATGAATGGAGATATAGGTGTTGTCAAATCAATTAAATACAATTCTCAAAACGATCAATATATGATTGTTACATTTGATGATAATGATGTCATGTATGAAAAGGCTGATCTTGATGAACTCAATTTAGCTTATGCAATTAGTATTCATAAATCTCAAGGTAGCGAATATAAGATTGTAATGATTCCAATGATTAGAAATTATATGCACATGCTAAAAAAAGAATTGATCTATACTGCAATCACAAGAGCAAAGAGATATCTTATTTTATTAGGTGATATGAACTTGCTTGTCTATGCAGCTAATCATTTATCAGAAAAAAGACAGACGACATTAGCTAATCGCTTGAATCATCAAATTGATTCACCAGATCTTGAGGATGAAGTAGAAGAATTATCACCTTATGACTTCATGTGATAATGAATAAGAAAACCGGTCTCATTTTACTCGAATAAAATTAAGTATATTGTCAAAATATTTTGTGATATAATTTAATGTATAAGACTGTTTAGGGGAAATTTTTTATGACAATCATAGAGCAAGTATTACAATTTTTAGCAAGTGAAATGAATAAACCTATTTTATATCAAGATTTTTCACAAAGTTGGTTCCAGTATCTATCGCTTTTATTGATGATTATTTTAACAGTTATATTAGTAAAGCATCTAAAAGGCGCATCAGTAGTCAAAGTTAGAAAATATCTTTTCATATTTTCAATAATCTTAATTACCTTTGAAATTTACAAGCAAATAATCTTTACATATCAAGGTGGTTGGAATTATCAATGGTATGCATTCCCATTTCAATTTTGTTCTACGCCGATGTATGTAGCTTTATATGCTAGTTTAACCAAAAACAAAAAGCTTAGAGAAATGATGATTGCTTTTCTAGGGACCTTTGGTCTATTTGCAGGATTAGCTGTTATGCTGTATCCAGTAAGTGTCTATGTTACAACAATTGGAATCAATATTCAAACCATGGTACATCATGGAAGTATGGCAGCAATAGGATTTGCACTCTTAGCAACTCAAATCAAATTGGAATCGAAGACGATTATAAAAGCTGCACCAGTTTTCATCACTTTAGTCTTTATTGCCTTGATACTCAATCTGGTCCATAATACTTGGATTCAAGATGGTACATTCAATATGTTTTTTATCAATTCAATCCATAATAATGATTTACCCATATTGAATATGATTCAACCAGTTGTTCCATATTTTATTTATTTACTAGTTTATACATTTGGATTTACATTTGTTGCATATATAGTGCTTCTTGTTGGTATATTTGTTAAGCGGGTTCAACGTGTCAAAGAATATAGTTCAAGTTATAGCCAAGAATCATAAAAAATAAATTTAGATATTAAAAAAGAGCAGAATCGATCACCGATTTTGCTCTTTTATGATTTATAAGAAAATTATCTTTCAGTCGAACCACTTGGAATGTGTAAATTTTCGAATTTCGCACTCTTAAAGATGCGACAGTTTCTACCAATTTGAACATCACTTGGAACAACAGTATTTTTTTCAATGACTGTGATTCCACTGACCAATAAATCTGGTTTTTCTAAATTTGCTGTAAAATCATTACCATAACCAACATATGCATTATGACCTATAATGACCTTTTTATCGATGATACATCTTTGAACAGTTACATTTTCTCCAATGATGACATTATTTAAAATGACACTGTCTTTAATGACAGCACCTTTACCAACGCGCACACCAGGTGACAAAACAGAATTGATGACAGAACCTTCAATCACAGAACCATTTGAGACAAGACTGTTATGAACAACTGCTTCACTACCTACTTTAACCGGTGGAAGATCTTCACTCTTAGTAAATACTTTCCAGGTTGGATCATAAAGATCCAAATCAGTAAAATCTTTTGTCATTGCGATGTTAGTATCTAGATAGGAATCATAAGTACCTACATCCATCCAATAATCCTTAAATTGATAAGCATAAACTTCTTTAGAAGTCGTTTTAATTAAATGAGGAATAATATGTTTTCCAAAATCTAAATCTTCTTGTTTAATACCAGTTAAAACATCCTTAAGAAGATCCATATTGAATAAGTAGATACCCATCGATGCTAGATTAGACTTAGATTTCTTTGGTTTTTCTTCAAATTCAATGATTTCATCGTCCTTATTAACTGACATGATACCAAATCTTGAAACTTCTTCAGGAGCAACTGGTTGGGTTGCTATAGTTAATGATGCATTCTTTTCTTTATGCAATGCAATCATTTTGCGGTAATCCATTTTATAGATATGATCACCTGAAAGAATAAGAACATATTTTGGTGATCTTCTTTGAATAAACTCCAAATTCTTTAAGACAGCGTCAGCAGTTCCTAGGTACCAATAATTATGAGGTTGAAGTAGAGTAATGCTTGAATCGCGTCTGTCAAGATCCCATGGTTTACCACTTCCGATATGCTCATTGAGTGATAAGGGCAGATATTGGGTTAAAATACCGATATCATAAAGTCCTGATTGCGTACAGTTACTCAATGTAAAATCTATGATTCTAAATTTACCAGCAAAAGGCATTGCTGGTTTACTACGTCTTTGAGATAAAATATCAAGTCTGCTACCTTTTCCACCTGCTAAAATTAATGCCAATGTTTCCATAAACTCACACTCCTAGAATGATTTGGTAAATCTTTTCATATTCCAAAGCCATTTGATCAAGACTGTTGTTTTGACTCATAGCTGCTTTAACCATTTTTTGCCATGCTTTCTGATTACTTGTAAAAAGATTAATACTTTCAAATAATTTTTCTTTAAAATCATAAGCATCATAATTTGAAAAACTAAATCCTGTACCTTCACCAGTATATTGATTATATGGAGCAACTGTATCTTTTAGTCCACCAGTTTCTCTTACCAAAGGTAAAGACCCATAACGCATTGCAATCATTTGACCCAATCCACATGGTTCAAATCTACTTGGCATCATGAAAATATCACTTGCTGCATAAAGCTGATGAGCAATTTCCTCATTAAACCCTATGTAGTTTGCAACTCTTTTAGGATACTTATATGATAAATATCTAAAGAAATCCTGATAAGAATCATTGCCCGATCCCATAAGAATAAACCTTGCATTACTATACTCTACAACTTCTTCAAGTATTTTAGTCATTAAATTGATACCTTTTTGAGTTGCTAATCTGCCAATATAGACAACTAAAGGTGCTTTCAAATCAACATCTAAATCAAAATGATGAAGCATACTTTCCTTATTTATCTTTTTACCTTGTTTTGAATTGATTGCATCAAAATCAGCAGCTAAGAAATGATCTGTCTTTGGATCGAAAACTTGATAGTCTATGCCATTTAAGATTCCAATAAAGTCATTTACTCTTCTATCAAGTGCACCATCTAGAGTGAATCCATATTCACCTGTGAGCACTTCATTACGATATGTTGGGCTTACAGTGTTGATTTTAGTTGCTCTTTCAATACCTGCTTTTAAAAAATTAACACGATCAAAATGCATATAAGTATAATTGAAATCAGAATTGAAGAATCTACTTACAAATGGGTCAAATGAACCTTGATATTCTAAATTATGAATCGTAAGTAATGTATGAATACTGAAGTAATCATCATTTTTAAATCGATAATGTTCATCAAGTAAGAAAGGGACCATACCGGTTTGCCAATCATTTAAATGTAAGATATCAGGATAAAAATCAAATATTTTTAATCCTTCTAGAATTGCATAACTGAAGCATGCAAATCTTTCAGCATCATCGCTGTACCCATAAAGTTGATCTCTTTCAAAGTAATGCATGTTTTGAACAAATATATAAGGTATATTTTGATAAAATAATTCATAATAATTGACGATGGTTTCGAGACCACCTAAAGATATGTGAGCTTCTCCAAGAAATTTCATATCTTTATGATATTTACCTATATTAGCATAATAAGGTGTGATGATTCTAACGTCATGACCAATCTGTCTAAGTGATTTAGGTAGAAAAAGAGCCATATCAGCAAGACCGCCAGTTTTACTGAAAGGAAATGCTTCAGAACTGCAAAATAAAACTTTCAAAAACACCACCTCTATATCACAGATTTAAATTCTTCTTTGTTAGTTTAATTATACATGATGGAACCGGTTTTAGCAACTCACTTTACTTTAATATAATAAAACATAAATCATTTAATTTATCATATTCTAAATCGTATGATATACTTTAAATAAGATAAAGAAGGTGAAATATATGATGAAAGAAAAATCATGTGGGGCAGTCATCTTTAGAAAACATCAAAACAAATATCAATATGTACTTGTTCAACAGAGGTTCGGATTACATTTTGGCTTTCCAAAAGGTCATGTCGAAAAAGATGAGAGTGAAGTCATGACTGCATGTAGAGAGGTTAAGGAAGAAACTGGTCTGGATATAGAAATTTATGATCATATCAGAGAACAGACAAGTTATTCACCTCGTCCCGGTGTCATTAAAGATGTCGTTTACTTTTTAGCTCAAGCAAAATCAACCATATTAAGTAAACAAGAAGAAGAAATCGCTGATGCGATTTGGGTAGATGAATCCGATGTTCTAAATAAACTCAGTTATACAACTGATAAAAAATTATTTAAAATGATTACAGACAAAATAAAATTTGGCAATTGAGGTTAACATGAAGGCAGAACTTAAAATATATTTAGATCAAAATATCATCAGTATGTATCAAGAATTTGATATGGCACATCAAGAAAACCACGTTAGAAAAGTGATTGAACAATCTTTAGAAATAGCTCAAGACTATGATGTCAATCTAGACATGGTTTATGTTATAGCATGCTATCATGATATAGGTATGAAATTCGGAAGAAGTGACCATCATTTAACTGGTGGTCTATTTTTGTATGAAGATGATGAATTGAAACATTGGTTTAATGAGGGAGATAGAAAAATAATGAGAGAAGCGATTGAAGATCATCGCGCATCTAAGGAAGAACCTCCAAGAACCATTTATGGAAAAATAATCGCAGAAGCTGATCGTGATATTAATCCTGATATTATTATCTTAAGAACTGTACAGTTTGGGTTTAAGCACTATCCAAATCTATCTGAAGAGGAGCATCTTCAACGTTCAGTCAATCACATTAAAGAAAAATATGGACCCGACGGGTATCTAAAATTATGGTTGAAAACCAAAAAAAATCAAGATGGATTGAATAAATTACATGCATTAATTTTAGAACCAGACAAACTTTTATCAATCATTAAGGCACATTATCAAAATATAAAAATAAATCTTTAAATTTGTTATCATTTTAATGATAATATATGTTACAATAATTTTATAGAATACGATTAATTTAATAGGAGAAAAACATGATTATTGGAACGGTTAAGGAAGTAAAGAACAACGAGTTTCGTGTCGGGTTAACACCAAGCAGTGTTAAAGAGTATATTCACCATGGTCACAGTGTCTTGGTGGAAAAGAATGCTGGAATCAATTCTGGTTTTAGCGATGAAGATTATGTTCTGGCAGGAGCAACGATTATATCTAAAGCAAAAGAAGTTTGGGATTCTTCAGATATGATTGTTAAGGTTAAAGAGCCTTTAGAATCTGAGTTCGGTTATTTAAGAGAAGGATTACTCCTTTACACTTATTTACATTTAGCAGCAAATGAAGCTTTGACTCAAGCATTGATTTTATCAAAGACTCAATCTATTGCATATGAAACAATAGAACTTGAGGATGGTTCATTACCTTGTTTAAAACCGATGAGTGAAGTTGCTGGACGTCTTGGAGCAATTGAAGGGGCTAAGTACTTAGAAAAGCCTTTTGGTGGTAGTGGTGTTCTCATTTCAGGTGTTCCTGGTGTTGATCAAGCAAAAGCTACAATCATTGGTGCTGGTGTTGTTGGTGAAAATGCGTTAAAGATGTTAGTTGGTTTAGGTGCGAAAGTTACGATTCTAGATATTAATTTAAAGAAATTAACATATCTCGATGATATATATGGAAATCGCATTCAAACATTATATAGTTCAAGCGATAATATTGAAAGAGCCGTGAAAGATTCTGACTTGGTCATTGGTGCAGTATTATTACCAGGAGCTAAAGCACCAAAATTGATTAAGAGAGCTTATTATAAAGATATGCGTCCTGGTAGTGTGATTGTAGACGTTGCAATCGACCAAGGTGGATCAACAGAAGTAAGCAAAGCAACTTATCATGATCATCCAACATATGTTGTTGATGGCATCATTCATTATTCAGTAGCAAATATGCCAGGAGCTGTTCCTAGAACATCTACAATTGCATTAAATAACGCAACCTTAAAATATGGTTTAATGATTGCTGACTTAGGATTATATGCAGCAATGAGTAATTCTATTCCACTTAGAAAAGGTGTGAACATCTATGACGGACAATGCTCATGTCAAGGTGTTTGTGAGGCATTTGATTTACCATTACTCGAATTATAAAAATAAATAATTGGGGGTTAAAGTTTCTTTAACCCTTTTTTTATTGAGTTTTTTTCAAAAAATTTAATAATGGTTTGTATTTCAAAGTATTTTGAGTATAATGAGAGGAAAGGGTGAAAATATGAGATTTTTAGAAGAGACAGGAAGATTAGTACTGAAAATAATATTTTATCCAAAATATAACTTTCAATTTACATATGAAAAATTTGATCCTAAAAGAAAAGATCCCTATATTTTGATATCAAATCATCCATCACTCCATGATCCATTATTTGTGAGTCTTAATTTGATGACCTATCCTTACCCTGTAACCGGTAATTTATTATATACAAATCCTATTTACAATTTTTTGTTGACAAAAATCATTCAATCGATTGCGAAAAGAAAAGGTCAAAGTGATGTTCAAACCATCAGAGCTATTCTTGATACAATTCATAAGAAACATCGAGGTATCATGCTTTTTCCAGAAGGTAATTCATCTTATTTTGGTGAACAAAGTGATATTCCCTTATACACAACAGCAAAATTAATCAAAAAGATTGAACATGAGGTTGTTGTAGCAAAAATTAATGGAGGATATCTTGCAGCACCTAGATGGGGTGTTAGAAGAAATAAAGGAGATTTTCATATTCATTATGAACCTTTATTAATGCCTGATGAAATTAAACAGCTTTCAACTGAAGCCATTGAAAGTAAATTAAAAGAAGCGATTGCATTCAACGATTACGAATGGAACCGAAAAGAGAAGATTATCTATCACTCGAAACAAAAAGCTTTGGGATTAGAAACATATATGTATGTCTGTCCAAAATGTGATGATGTACAGACTCTTGAACCAAAAGGCAATGATATTTACTGTAAGCATTGTGGTAAAATTGGACATATCAATTCATACGAATTATTGGAGGGTTTACCATTCGATAATATGATTGATTGGGATAAATTTCAAAAAACCAAACTTACCTCAATTGTTAAAAATGAGCTTCACACAAGTGGAAGATTAATTGAAATAGATTTTGAACATAAGAAAAGAATTGTTATTGGTGATATGGAGATTACAATAAGTAATCGTTTGTTATCACTAAAAAACAAAAAATACCAGCATGAATTTCATGTTGATCAAATAGAAGGGCTTGTCCTAACTCAAAAGAATTTTCTTTCCTTTGATTATGGTGATCAAACATTCCTCATCAGAATCAACGACCCAATGTTATTTATGGATTCAATCAATTATCTAAAAGGAGAATAAAAACATGCAAGAATGGGATATTATCGTCTATTTTCTACTTATCGGAGTTTTAATGTTTATCGCAAAGGCTTTAAAAACTTGGGTTCCAGGTTTAAATAAGGTTGTTATTCCTACAGCTTTATTAGGTGGTTTTATTGGATTGGTTATTTCATTAGTTTTTACACCATTATTTGTGCCAGGTCAAGATACATTTATTGATGTTGACCAAATGGGATATATTGTTTATCATGCATTAGCAATTGGCTTTATTGCTTTAGCATTGAAGCGTGATACCAGCAAGATTAAGAAAAAGATTTGGTCGACTGGTATGTTGATTACAAGTACTTACTCTTTACAAGCAATTATTGGTATCATCTTAGTCTTTGTTTTATTTAGTGATAAATTTCTAGGTTCTGGTATGTTAGTTGCATTAGGCTTTGGTCAAGGGCCAGGATTAGCTTTATCCATTGGTAATATGTGGACTGATATGTTAGAAGGCAATGGTGCAACACTCGGTGTTTCTTATGCATTCTTAGGATTTGTTTTTGGTGGAACCATTGGGGTTATTTTAATCAATATCATTAGTAGAAAACGAGGATTCGCTAATTTAAGGAGATATGATGAAACATCATCAGGAACTGCAACTGTTGAAATTGATACCGTTAAAGAAATTAGCTTACTTGATGGTTTGACTACACAAGCCATTATTATATCAATCATTTATGGTGTGGTCTATCTTATTCTATTAGCTGCTCATGCTTTACTGCCATCAGATGGTATCGGTGGCACAGTTTATGGCCTTCTAAAGGGTTTTAACTTCATTATAGGTATATTGATTGCCTTAATCTATAAACAAGGCTTAAAAGCATTTGAGAAAAAAGGTAAAAATATTCGTTTTATGACGAATAACTATGTATTATCAAATATTGCCTCATTTGCATTCAATATCATGATTGCTGGATCTGTGTTAACAATCACTCTTGATTTCTTAGCATCATATGGGGTTCAGTTAGTTATCACATCGGCTATAGCTGGTATTGCTACTCTATTCTATTTAAAATATATGACAAAACGTATTTATGGTAATTACAATGATGAATATTTCATTGGATTATTTGGAATGCTTACAGGCGTTGCTTCTACAGGGTTAGCCTTATTAAAAGGTATTGATCCAAATTTGGAATCTCCAGTTGCTGAAGAAATGGTACTTGGTTCAGGAACAGCAATCAGTATGGCATTACCATTGTTTGGTATTCTGTTCATTCCATCATTAGCATATGGTTCTCCAAATGAGACCTTATGGAGTTGGATAGCATTGTTAGGTTGTGTCTTATACACTTTAACATTCACAGTCATCTTGCTTATTCGTGGTAGACGAGGCGTTAACGTATAAAAAATGTGGGAGATCAAATGATCTTCCACTTTTTATTATTTACTGGTTGGATAAATACCTAAGATTTGAATGAAAAAATCTTTTTTAATTTCTAATAATGCTTGATTGATCTTTTCTTGATCATTGAGCTTTGCTTTCATTTCAATAAAGAAATTATAATTGCCCATAGACTTTTTTGTTGGTCTAGACATAATCGATACTAAATTAATATCATATTTCTTAAAAATACCTAATATATCAAAAAGAAGACCAGGTCTATCGTTGATTGGAACAACAACAATGGATACCTTCATTTCTTTTTCTATTTTAGTGCCTTCTTTTTTTGCAAGAATGAAGAAACGCGTAAAGTTCTCACTTGAGTCAGTAACATTTTGGATTTTAAAACCATTATAAGTATCTACCATATGAAAAGGAACGATTGCCGCATCTCCTTGATGACCATGTAAAACCATTTGATATGATTCCATATTACTATCTGTTATTATCAATTTTTCATAAGGTATTTTCTTCAAAAATTGCTGACATTGTCCTTTTGTGACAAATTGCGTATAAACGCGTTTAATCTCACTGAGTTTGAGAACTTGAGCAATTAAAGAAAACTGAACAGGCACATAGATTTCATCAACAACATAGAATTTATGCTCTAGGATTAAATCTAGTGTTTGTTGAACATAACCGTCTAAGGTATTTTCTATTGGTACAACTGCTAAATCTGCATGTTTAAGGCCCTCAACAGTCGCATCAATAGAAGGAAAATATATGGTTTCATATTCAGTACCATTTAAATATTTTTGACTTGCTAAATCACTAAAAGTTCCTTTAGGACCTAGAACTGCAACTTTTTTCATTGTATCAACTCCTAGTATGAAAGTATTGTAGCATAACATAGCAAAGTTTAGAAGTATTATTCTGTAATTTCATTATAACTGTGTTATAATATTTATGTAGATAACAATTCGAGAGGTTCAATATGAAAACGACGATTTATTTTTTCGTAAAGACTCTTATATGTACGCTTGTGGCAGCAAGTTTTGGATCTAAATTTGGATTTTATATTCACGGACCAGGTGACAGTATATTGACCTAAAGGTCAGTATGTTCGTTTTTTATTTGTGTAAAAAACTAAAAATCAGTTCAAAATTGGATCAAGTTCTACGATTAAAAAATTCAATATAAGGAGTAACTATGAACGTCTTATTTAGATTGACACCCAAAGAAAAGGTGGCATATTTGTATGATGATTATACCATCCGACAAGCTTTAGAGAAAATGCAGATTTATAGATATAACTCTATTCCTATTCTAGACAGAAAAGGTGCATATGTAGGCACATTGAGCGAAGGCGATTTATTATGGTTCATCAAAGATAGACAATTAAATTTTTCAAAAACGGAAACAATACCAGTTTCAAAAGTACCAAGAAATAAAGATAATGTATCTGTACCAATTTATACCAATATGGAAGATATTATTGACGTAGCAACCAGACAAAACTTTGTTCCAGTCTTAGATGACTTTGGAACATTCATTGGCTTAATTACTAGAAAAGATATCTTTAGTTATATGGTTCAACAAATGATCAATAAAACTGATGTAATCAATCATCAAAACCACGAACTCAATCAAGACATTAAACCACAATAACTTGTGGTTTTTTTATAAAAAAAAGGCGATTTGATCGCCTTAAACATGAAATCTTCGTTTGAATTCTTCTCGACTTGATTTTGAAGGTAAGAAGATGATGCCAAGCAATGTAATCAGAGCATATGAGAAGCAGATAAAACTAGGAACTCTTTGTGTTGTCAAATGAATCAAATTAAACAGTCCTGGAATCAAACCAATTAAGGTTATAATCGTTAGTCCAGCGAAATAATCATACCATTTCTTTTTATTGGTTATGATGAGCAGTGAAATTAAAAAGATATTGGTACCTACTGCAATTGGGAAAACAAAATCGATTGCCCATGAATAATCTCTGATAGCTAAACCAATCAAAATGATGGCCATAACAGTTACTATAATGCTTTTTGTCATTTTTGAAGTCCAGAGTGTAGGAACAGCAAGGACAGTGAACATAACAATAACATATATATTAGTGATTGTTACAACCAGTGACCAAGTTAATGGTAATCCACTGATTAAATCTAAATATAAACAAATCAGGGCACTTATAACATTAATGAAGATGAAAAAGCGATTAAAGAATCTTGAAGCGGATCGTTTGGTAATGTCACTGAATTTATAAACGGAGATTTGATCGCCTTCTTGTTCAAGCTCACCATTACATAAAATACAATGTTCAAGGTCAGTATCATAATGAACATGGCATGATTTACAATATTTCATCATAACCCTCCTTAAAATTGGTATCTATGGTGATATCTAAACCTTCTTTGACTAAGAATGAGATAACATGATTGATGATTGCCATTTCCTTGACTGGTGTACTGAAAATAATGTTGGTATGTTCTTCAAGAGATATGAGTGTCATGGATAAACCATAAGCAGCATTTACAAAATCAACATCTGTGATTTTATCTTTAAATCCAGTTGGTAAATCAACAATTCCAAGATTGGAAATTGAACAACTACTTATACTTTCTCCTAAAATATTATAGCCAATTTTAAAAGCTATTGTTTTAATGAACAATGGCATGATTCTAAGTAAGGCATTTTTCTCAAAACCAACGAGTGAGCTAATACGTGATTGAAGCTTATCTTTATCTAATTGATCAACGTATTGTTCCTTCGTAAGCTCTAGCATATTTTCAAAAGTCCAATCCGTGCGATTGCTATCATAGGTACCTTTGATATATAAAGAGAAGTTTCTTAAAGTGATCGAATCAAAATAAGGACGTAAATTGACTGGAACAAAGATTTTAAGTGGTTTCTTATTGCCGATGAAATCATTGGTTTCCTTAAAGATACTATATGCAAGAAGTGCTGTGATAAATTGCGTAATTGAAGCATGATATTTATTCTTAACTAATTCTATGAGTGCTTTTGTATTTACTCTAGCTTTAACAAATAAAAACCAATGGTGGCTAAAATGCTCACCCTCAATATGATAAGCTTTTTCTTCTTTTAAATTTCTTCGTTTATCTTTGTCATAATTTGATACAAAATTATCTTCACTTTCTTTTCTTGAATAAGGTTTTTCACTTAAAATCTTCCCTTCATGATCAATATTGAAGCCTCTGAGTTTAAAGTAGTGATAAACGATTGATTTAAAGAAGTGAAGTGCACCAGCGCCATCTGTAATAGCATGGAATGTTTCAAGAGTTATTTTATTATTAAGATAATAAACCTTAAATAGATAACCACGATTGTTCATAGGTTTAAAATATTTACATAGTTGAGCAGGTTCAATATTTATCTTAAATTCATGAGGATTTGCTGCAAAGTAATTCCAGAAAAGTCCATTCTTTAATTGAACAGCAAAAGTTTCAAATCTTGGAAGTATTTTATTGACGGCTTCTTCAAGAATTATAGGATCAACCATTTCATCAAGATAAAAAGAAAGACGGAAAACATTGCTTCGATCGTCTTTGGAAACCGCGGGAAAAATTTTACCTGCATTATCTAATTTATACCAATATTTTTTCTTTTTCAATTGAATACACCATCTCACATTGTTGTTTAAGTTTATGTATATAGTAATTATACACTTTTTTGATGCTTATTAAAACCATACTTCGAAAAAAATTTCAAGATTATATTTTATTTAAAATAAATATGAATTCTGTAGTAATCTGTACTTCAATATCAAACAAATAAAGCTTTATTTTATCCAATCATGTATTCTATGGCTTTTAAATAGTACATCGTGGTAAAATCATGTTATAGAGGCAATCTAATTAAGGCACCTTCTGATTCATGAACAATACAGCACAGCTGAGTATGAATGGAGAGACCTAATGGAACATATTTTTATCAAGGGAACGAATGGAATAACTTTATTGATGCTTCATGGAACAGGTGGAAATGAAAATGATCTTATCCCTGTTGCTAAGCAAATTGATCCTAAAGCAAATATATTAAGCGTTAGAGGTAATATATTAGAATACGGATTACCAAGGTTTTATAAACGCAAAGCTATTGATGTTTTTGATATGGATAGTCTTGTTGATGAAACTCATCATCTATGTGATTTCGTTAGAAAGATTAGTTTTAATTATAAATTTGATTGTAAAAAAGTCGTTGCTATTGGCTATGCCAATGGAGCAAATATCGCTATCAGTGTTCTATTCCATTATGATTCTGCTTTTCTAAAAGCTATTTTATTCCATCCTATGGTTCCAATTCGAGATATCGATTTACCTAATCTCAAGGGAACTAAAGTATTTATTGGTGCAGGAAGAAATGATAAGATGATGCCTAATCATGAAGTTGAAGAACTTACTCAAATGCTTCAAAGTGCCAATGCAAATGTAGAAGTTTTTTGGACAGATTATGGTCATCAATTGAGTAGAGAAGAGATTGTAGCTGCAAAATCATGGTACGAAGGTAAAATACAAGATGATATTTTTGAAGGAGAAATCAATGTTTGACATTAATGTATTAGATATAAAAAGAGTAAAAGAAACGTTGCTTATTTCAAGGGATCCGTTAAAAATTAAGTTGTTTCCCGCAAAAGAGAAGCGAAAATATATTCTTTTAGGCATGATCTGTTTATTATTTGAAAAAGATAAGAAATATACTGAACCAGAAGTCAACGAAATATTAAGAGATGTTTATGATGATTTCGTAACCATTAGAAGATATCTAATCATTTATGAATTTCTTGCTCGGACGACAAATGGTAGTTCATATTGGTTGATAGCAGATCAAACTCAATTTCAAGACTACAAATAAATGAAAAAGAAGCGTGGCTTCTTTTTTTTATAATTTTTGAAATGGTTTTAATGCTTGGATAAAATGAATGACTTTTTGAGGTCTAATTCTATTTTCTGATACGAGCCATTTCATCGTATCACAAAGTGTTTCATCGAAAGGTCTTGGCACATAATTTAGATCTATATGTGCTCTTTCATATGAGAAATAGGAATTACTTTCAAGTGTATATAATGAATATGCAGTATAAATTGGGGGAAGTTTTCTTATTTTATAGTATAGTTCAGCCAGTGGTGCGGTGAATCTCGCAAACCACATGGGTAAAACATTAATCCGCAATTTCTTTCCACTTAATAGACGCAGTCTATCAAATAGATCTTTTAGTGTCGTTCTATGACCAGAAAGAATATAACATGTACCAATTTTTCCTGACACAATTGCTTGGGCAACGCCACTTGCTACATCTCTGACATCAACAAAATCATAAGCACCATTAATTCGGGAAGTTAAGTATCCATTTAAGTAGTCTTCAAACATCATGGTCATATGTGCTTTACCAAAATCATAAGGTCCAATGATACCTGAAGGGTGAACAATAATTGCATTGAGTCCATTCTTAACCTGATCTAGCACATATTGTGTAGCGATTGCTTTGGTTTTAGCATAGGCACCTTGTACAAGACTAGGATCAAAAGATTCAATTTCAGAAATAACTTCACTGTTTTCTCTTTCAGGAATGGCATGAACAGAACTGATGTAAATAAACTTGTTCACATGATGTTCTAAAGATAAATCAGCAACATTTTTTGTCCCCTTAATGTTCACGTCTTCTAAAAGTGGATTTTTTTTGGCGGATATAGAAACAATACCAGCAGAATGTATCACAATGATTTCTTCTGGAATTTGATTAAGATTTGTATAATCAAATAGTGGCTCTAATGTTTCTTTTTTTCTAACATCACCCTTATAAGCTTCAGCACCTAATTTTTTGAGCATTTTATCAGAATCCGAGGATAGAATTAAACCACGGACTAAATGATTTTGATTTCTTAATATTCTAACAATTGAATTTCCAAGATGTCCATTGGCACCTGTCACTATAAAAAGCTTCGGCATATAATCACCACCTTATATCTTTAAAATATACCTTAATTAAGAGAAATTCAAATAAAAAAGGTAAATCTCTTAACTGTGTTAGAAAACACATAAAGACTTACCAATTTAATGAACAATTTATGCTAATTGCGGTGGAATGCGATGTTTTGTTGCTTGTTCATATTCGTGAGCAATAGAGATGAGCTTAGCATCATCCCATTTTTTACCGACAAAAATGATAGAGATTGGTTTTAAATCAGTCAAGGGCTTTGCTGGGACACAAATAGAAGGATTACCAGCAACTGGAGCATAGGAAGCCCAAGTTGTTGATAGGAGTGCATCAAGATTTTCTTCTTGCATCATATTTTCTAATCGATTAGCTTCAATCAATAGATTTTTCCGAAATTCAATATACTCTTCATCGTTAAAGTTTCCAGTTGTTTTTTGTGAATCAACTAATATACTTTGTCCATATTTCATTCTTTTTTCTGGATCTCTAAGATTGAACTCAATGATGTCTTTAAGAGAGGTCATTTTTGTATAACCAGAAACAGATTTTAAGTAAGCATTGATACCATTTTTAAATTCATAGAATAAGGAGAGAAGTGATTCTTTCCAATCACCTTTTCTTGGTTCAAAGTCAATGATTTTAACCGTATAACCCAAGCTAATAAATTTAGCTCTTGTTTGTTCTAAAATTTCTTTTTCCTCAGCAGAGTATGTGTGATCTGAATAATATATGATACCGATTTTGCCATTTATGATTGGTTTTAGAAAAGCATTCTTTATATCTTGTAGATGATTTTTATAATCTTTGGTATACGGATCTAGGTCATCAAAACCTGCGATAACTTCTAATAATAAAGCGCAGTCAGCTACATTTTTTGCTATAGGACCAGCAGTATCTTGGGTCTCAGAAATTGGTATGATACCATATCTTGAAACCATTCCAAATGTTGGTTTAATTGCTACAATCGAATTTTGATATGCAGGGGCCATCAGAGAACCATTGGTTTCAGTTCCAATCGCGACACATATTAAATTTGCTGCAACAGCAACTGCTGAACCAGTTGATGATCCTAAAGGATCAATGGATTCATGATAAGGGCTCTTAACTTGTCCATTTCTAGAGCCATATCCTGAAGGCATTTGATCATAACTCATGAAATATGCGAATTCAGATAGATTTGCTTTACCTAAAATAATTACACCAGCATCTTTAAGCTTACGAACGATTGTAGCTTCATAAGGAGCAATTAAATCTGCTAAAGATAAAGAATTTGCTGTTGTATGCATTTTATCTTTTGTATTAATATTATCTTTAATCAAGATAGGAATGCCATGAAGATGACTTCTTGGTCCTTTTGCTAATCTTTCTTCATCGAGTTCTTTTGCAATCTGCAAAGCATCAGGATTTAATTCGGCAACACTATTTAGGTAGCCATCATATTTTTCAATTTGACCTAAATACATATGAACAAGATCAACAGAAGTCCATTTATTTTGTCTTAATCCTTCAATTAATTCTATTAGAGTGAATTCTTTCATCTTACACCTCTTTTATTGTTCTCAATACGATTTTAATAGCTTCAGTTATTTCATCTAGATTCATTGAAAAGACACTAGGTTTTTCTATGACTTGCTCGTGAATATAAGGGACATGGATGAAACCTGCTAATGATTTTATCTTATTTGTTTCTAAATAATGAAGAATATGATACATCAAGTGGTTACATACAAAAGTTCCAGCCGTATTAGAGATAGAAGAAGAAATTCCCTTTTCTAAGAGATGCATATTAATGTTCTTTATGGGTAATGTAGAAAAGTAAGCTGCT
>JAHISX010000074.1 GCA_018817915.1 Bacillota bacterium | reverse complement strand
TTGTTTCAAAATCAAATTCTGCAATACCACTTGCAATTATTTTCCCATTAATTTTTATTTTTACCCACAAGTCATCATCAAAAACACTTCTTGAAATCCATTGATTAATATCTTTTTTTGAGACTTGTATGTTTTCCTTTTGGTAACAAATATTTATCATATTGACTAATTCATTGATGTCATTTTTTAGGTTTACACTTTGCACTTTTTGATTTTCTATAGGTATATGATCTAATCTATGTATTTGATACTAGAAACTATTATATCAATATACTAAATCTTCTTATCTTTACGATTCATATACATGTTAATAAAATAACTATTAACTAAATAATCAATATAATCATTTTCCGTGAAAAGCTTATTGCTTTTTGAGTCTCCTGAAATACTCACTAACTCTGATAATGGGATGTTGTTTCTCAAATATTGAGCTGGAGACATATTTTCACTATAAACTTGGATGATGTTTTCAATACTATCTATATTTAAATTTCCCAGTTTCCAATGTTCACTCATATCTGAAAAATTTGGATACACATTAAATTCATTATCAATATAGAATATTGGATTATTATTATTCAACTTAGCTGTCTCCTTGTTTTCTAATAAGGACTCAAACAAAATCTTCTCTTCTATTAGATTACCAATAAAATACTGCTTCGGAATTTTTTTTATGTCTGATTTTTCAATCCACTGGTCATAATTGTTTCTATTTTCACCATCACAAGATCCAGTGTGAATAAAGAATTCGAATTCCCCACCATTTTTCAAACATCTTTCCTTCAAGTTCATACTTTCAATCAATGACAAAATATAATCGATTTCATCAAGATTATTTTTATATATAAACATTTGCCATCTAGGAAGCAAACCATTATTCAAGAGAATGTTGGTAGCTTCAAGGATTTCTTTATAAGCTCCTTTTCTACCTACATAATAATCTGTAGTTTCTTCTTTTCCAAATAGAGTTAATTGGTACTTTTTTATATCAAATTTCTTTAACCAATTAATATATTCTTTATCCCTAACTAATCTATAAAAACTCAGCAATTCAAACCGCTGAGGCTTTGAGTTCACACTTAACTCATTATCTAATTCCCATTGCTCTTTATAATTATCAGAGTAATCAGGTTCACGAATCCAGCTATATACTTCAATTCTATTTGCATATTTTGTGAAGCCTTTTACAATTTCAATAATTTTTTCTTTTTCAATGATTTCATTAGATTTGTGTCCAATCCAACAATGTCTACATCTATTTGGACATCCATTGGAATCAAAACACAGGCTAATTTTCTCAAACATATTATCACACCCCAAATTGTCTTGTCATTACTAAGTTTATATTATTTATTTTTCATAATCATTTAACACCATAAAACATCTTTTTAATTATGTCTTTTGCTGGATAATTGATTTTTTCAATTTTATCAATTACATCTTGAACATTATATTCTAAATTTAACTGTTGATAGGTAACATTATCATTTAGATTTAATATACCTGCTCTAGCAATATTTTTATCTTCTCCAGGACAACCAAGTGCTCCTGGATTAATATATACTTTATTACCTTCGATATATGATGGACTATGATCATGTCCATAAATAATTATATCTGAATCTATTTCAGTAAATAATTCATCTAAATCATTTACATTAGGATTTCTAATAAACTGGCTCGTTGGACCCCAATGGCTTCCGTTTCTATAGTTGTTGGACCCCAATGACTTCCACCAAAAAAATTATACATATTCAATATTTACATAATTATAAACAGCTTATTTAAGCCGTTAACCCAATGTATTGACCAGTTTTGAAGTATAATAAACCTCGGTTTTATGTGTCTTGTCCGTACCGACTTTGTGTTTTTTACAGCTAGAAGCATGTATTTCGAACCTTTTTCATATCACATATATGATATGAGACCAGAGGAAACTACCGTAAATTCTATCACATTCCACAGTTCAATCAACTATGATCATTATTCTTGACAAAATCAGTTATCATTTCTTTCTTATTGCTTTTTCATGATAGAACCACTCTTAATATATTTAGTCATCCACTTTCCAGATAGAATCTCATCATTTTCAGCATTCAGCAATAAATACATTAAGTCAGGTTCTTTATCTTCTATTCTTATCTCAAGTAACTCATCCTGATATAGATTAATCAATTTAGCAGTATTCTCATGTAATGACTTTTGTCGTTCACTTGCCACTCTATATATAGCATCCGATACTTTAAATACTTTTTCTATTACTTCAAATAATGTTTTATCTGCAAGCAACTGTCTGTGTCTAACACGGTTGTTCATTTTCGTGCTATTAATAGGATTGAAATGACAGATATAATTACGATACTGCTTGATTTCTTCAATCACTTCTAAGTCACCATTATAATGTTTTTGTAACTCACTAATCTTTATTCCCCCATTATCCAAACATGTTGCTAATGATACAATAAAATATGAGAAGTACATATAACTTTTCGAAGTGTGTCCTTCCATAGTCATAGTCTTGTAAAAATGATTTGCCTTTTGATCTTTTATTTCTGATTCAAATAGTTCCTTTAGTTGAAACATCCAAACCACATTCCTTACAACAGTCAACATCTTTGCTAGTTCCTTGAATAATCTGTTTGATTCATTTGTCACATGTGTTATATACTTCTTCTCCATTACACCATACTCCTTCTCCATTATATCATTCTAACTTTGTTTATATACATAAGATACAAAGGTAACCACAGCTGAATCTTGTCTTGTCATTACTAAGTTTATCATGTTTTTCACTAAAAAAATAGCGTGTTTTACTCTGGAGTTATACCAAGTTTACTGTTTGTGCACTAGAAGCTTACAGCTTTAAGCACAATCGTCATAAAATACGATTTATCTGTTGACAAGATTTAAGATTACAAAATATTAGATTATGGTTACTATCTATAGAGAAGTCCAAATACTAACATCAAAAAAGTGTGATATTAATTACGGAGATATCATGTATAACATTTAACGTTCTTAGAATTGTGATGTTCGTCTGCATTATTCAATTATCTTTTTTAGTAATTAAATAAGTTAGTTCGTAAACTATTCGATTACATACAAACTATTATACTTAAATTATTTTTAAAGGTATTTCTTAATATCTCCAGGTTGCATTTGATTAAGAAAAACAGAAATAGTATCTTTAAAATAATCAATAAAATAATTTTCACTTTCCAACAATCCTAATAATTCATTCTCTTTGTTTTTGACAAAATACAACGATTCCAACTCTATAAAATCCTGCATCGATTTCAATTTAGTAATGTGCTCCTCAAATATAGATGATATCTCAATTGAGGTTAGCTTTGTTTCTATAAAAAATAGGAAATTTAGAAAAGCCATATTCTTTCTAGTAATCAGTAAATATTCTTCAAACTTATGTGTATTCTCATCGGTAAAGGCAACACCACATTCTTCAAATATTTCTCTAGTAACACAATTTTTTGGATCAAGCAATTCTCCTTTTCTATCAGATTCAGAAAAAGATCCACCAATAAACTTAATAATTTTAGGAGAGGATGTGTTTGAAGACATCTTAACAAAAACCAAAAAATTATCTGATGTTAATATAATTGCATTAGACGCAATTGATTTACAAATATTTTTTCCTGTAAAATTTTTGCTGCGACTATAAATATAATGACTATACATAGTTTTCTTGACATTAATTTTTAAGATATTTTCATCAAATATCATCTTATCTATTGTGTATAATTGATTATTAAAAGAAGCAGCATTCTCTTGAATGTATAGTTCCCAGTTTTCTTCTATTTCACTCATAATTTTTGATGGTATTTTTACAAAAATGTCATTAATTTTTAATGTGTAACTTTCGGGTCTAAAAATAGATTTACTAATCATTTTTTCCGTCCTATATAAAGTTTTTATGATAAAAATCCAAATTAAAGGCTTCGTTCACTATATTATACGAATCATGCTTACATGGCTTTCTGCATTGCTTTAAATTAATATTATCAATTAATTCATAATGCTTTTCACCATACCAGTTTTTTATAAAACCTCCATCATAAATGTTTCCAATGATAGATGCTAGCTCATTACGCTTTAATACACACAAGGGAATATCTCCATTTGCTTTAATTACGGATACAAGAGAACTTGTTGTGCATTTTGAGTATTTCCTTTCTTCTACTACATGATGCCATTTTATTCCAGCATTAAATATTTGCAAATTATTTATCTTTAAAGTTATTGCCTTCTTAACATTATCCTCTGCTTCTGTCCACACTTCTTTTTTCACATCATAAGTTAATGAAGCAGGTCTATACTGAATATAATCTACACCAAGCTCAGCAGCCAAAATGGATGCATCTACTATATCGCTCACATTATCCGGAACAATTAGGTAACCTAATCCTATACTGCACTTTGGAGCAGCGTCTTTCAATTTTCTTATGTTCTCAATAACTGTATTAAATGAATTTACTCCATGAACTTTTCTATAAGTTATTGGAGTTGCTGCATCAATACTGATTCTGACAAACTTTAATTTATCAGAAACATCCATAATTTTATTTAGAAGTAATCCATTTGTTATGATCCCTACATCAAATCCTAAATCAAGTGTATACGCAATTATCTCTTTAATATCTGGATGAGTGGTTGGTTCTCCACCTCCAGTAAACTCAATCCCTCTTACATTACACTCATGCAATTCTTTAATAACGGATTTAATTACTTCAGTATTCATGTAGATTGGAATAGACTTAGAATTTGTACCAAAAAAACAGTGCTTACATTTATTGTTACAAAATCCATCAGTAAGATCTATTTCACAAGTGATTGGACTCACAACTTTGTCTGATTTCAGCTCTTCAAATTTATCATTATGTATTAAAACTTTTGTCTGTACAAATGGCGAAACTAATTCATTATAATCTTTTATAGACATTTTTACCCCTCCCAATAATTTTGTTTTTTTAATCTAAAATACATTTTTTTTATACTAATAAGCTGATTTGTATCATGCTTTAGTAGTTTCTTATTATGAATATGAAAATAATAATTTATTATTGTCCTTTTTATCCATTTATCGAATTGTATCATTTGTTGCAAATCTGTTGAATACATAAAAAAGAACATAATACTATGTTTACACAAAGGTGTATCATAATTATAGTTATCTATGCAATGTTTATATGAAACTTTATTATATCCAAGTATATATGCATTAATAAAATTGATTTTACAATTTAAATCTTCAAAATTATATTTCACAATGTGTAAAATGTTTTTTTTGATCCATTGAATAGGATGATTATCAATTTGGATCATGCTCTTGTTAAATTTATATGCAGAAAAAACAAAATAGTTATCTCTTGATAAATCAAATAAAGATGTCTTATCTGCTTTATCGAAATTGTGTATTTTCAGTTTCAGCTCTTGTGACAAAAACTTGGATACATCGTCAAAAATTTTTAAATGTTCTATTTTATTAAGTAAAAGAAAAAATAGATCGTCACCATATCTGATATATCTGATTTCTGTTGACAATAGGTTTTTCTCAACATATAAATCTAGAATATGTAAGTATATATTACTCAATAATGGGTTAAGGACACATCCTGTAGGTATCCCCTTGTCTTTGAAAGGCGAGATTTTATCGAGAAACGCAAAATACCTATTAAGGTAGAAAAATTCGTTTGAATCAACATTAATAAAATAATTTTGAACTTGTTTTAAAAGGATATTCCTATCTATCTCATTTAAAAAATCAACAATATCAATATGCAACACATATTCATACCCATCAAAAAAGCCTCTTCTGATGTTCATCATCACATCGGCCGTAGAAAATCCTTTTCTATAGCCTAGTATGTAATTGTTTTCCCCCAATACTGTTTCATAATGAAGAAGCAACGATTTCAGCAATAATTTCAATACAATATAATCACTAATCGTGAAAATATATGTATTCCTAAATCCACCATATTTTTTAGGTATCACTCTTCGATAAAGATCTGAAAAATTATATTTTCTATTATTAAACTTTTCTTCAATTCTGGTTGAAAATAGACTTATATCAAATTCAAATTTTTTATAATTAATACGATCAGTTCCTGTTGGAATTGCAATGTTTCCTAATGAATCAGTTTTTTGCTTTTTGTATGAATAATATTCATCAATTATTTCATTTGCTAGAATTTTTAACATTTTTGATATTCCCCTTTTTTGTGTGCAGTACAACAAAGGACTATCCATACTGCTACCATTGATTTATAAAAAAATCAAAAGCTACTCTTTGCCATAATATATGGACCTCTGAAAAATCCTTCTAAATATACAGAATTCTTCTTGCTAATTATATCAACAAAAATAATATTTGTCTATACTATAATCAGCAGCATTGCAAAAAGGTTTAATATTTATTCGAATATATTTTGCATCAGTTAGTCTAAATGCTTAATCAATTTGCAGCTCAATGACCACTACTCTCATATCGTTGTAATCCTTTTTTCCAAATTAGCAGTGATAATAAAAATATAACTGGTATAACAAAAACTATATAACTAATAGTAGTTGTCACTGCTATTTTACCCAGCACTAAAGCAACTGGAAAGTATGCAATGAAAGCATATGGAAGTATGATTGTCAATATTTTTTCAAGGGAAATACTATAAATGTTTAGAGGATACTTTGCAAATACAGAAATATTATCAATACTTATTGCCACTGGAAAACTAGTTTGAGTCCAAAAAGCAATTGACATTGAAATTAATCTTAATGAAAAAATCACTAAGATACTAACTAATAAGAAACCAATAGAAATTAAAAGTACTCTAAATATACTTGTAATACCTAATGATGCAATTGAACTTATAATAAGTGAAAAACCAATTGTAATATTAACTATCTGACTCAAGTCTATCTTAGAGACTAGTATTTGTTGAATTATAGACATGGGCTTAACTATTAAAGTATCTAATCCACCTTGTTGTATTAATCCCTCAATGCTATACAACCCTGTTGTAAGAAAATCAGCAGTACCCTTGTTAAGTAGAAAATAACCATAAATTAAAATTAACTCAGTTATGTTCCAACCGCCAAGTTCTGGCAAATTAGTCGCAATAATATATAAAAATAATATTGATATAGCTTGATTTAACAGTAAGTTGAATAAATCTAAAATAAAATTTGCTTTATGTCTTACCATAGTTTTAAAGTTATATTTTAAATAACACACATATTTTTTCATATTTATCCACCATAAATTGTGATCTTTTTTATTTGCACAATCCACATTAATCTAGAAATAATATATAATAGTGCTAGCCACAGAAGTCCTATGCTAATCAAAATCAATCCTTCACTATTGTTGTAGTTTCCTTGAATCATTAATGTTGGAATATATCTCAGATATACAAAAGGGAGATATTTTAAAATTTTTGCTAGAATCTCAGGATAAAAAACTAGTGGGAATAAAGCTCCAGAAAGTAATTTTATTAATGTTTTTTTTACTTCATAAATACCTGATGATTTGATTGTCTTAAATATCAAGCTTGAAAAAATAATACTTATAAAATAGTTAATAAAAAAAGCTATTATCAATAAAACTATAAAGTATATTATATTTATAAATTGTAAATTTAAAACACCAAAACTTCCAATATTAAATATGACAAAAATAACTAAGTATATAGGGCAAAAAAGAATAGCTGATCCTAAAGTTCCTCCAAATGTTCTAAATAGAAGTTCAGTTCTATAATTGATCGGTTTTATCAAACTCATAGCAATTCTACCATCATTATAATCTTGTGAAACTTTACTTTCAAGCGATGCAAATGTTAGGGATTCAATAATTTTTGAAATTATTATATAGTTTATCATCTCCTGTTTTGATATACCATTAATTAACTCGGTTATAGAACTATTAAATATCGCAATCCATAAAAAAATTTGAGCAATCACTGTAATGGAGTTTGCGATTACCCAAAGTATAAACCTTGATTTATACGCTAAATAATTCTGCTTGATTACAACAATACTAAATATTTTATATGTTTTGATGTTATTTAGTATCTTCACCTTTTTTCCCTCTTACTAGTATAGATTCTTTCGATAATATCTTCAATAGAATCATCTTTTATAAGAAAATCATTATCTGGAAATTGATTAAGAAGTTTTTTTAATATGATTGAAGAATCGACTTTCAAACTATCAAAAGTTAGAAAAGCTCTATTATTTTTAATCTTTATTTTAACATCTAAGCCATTTAGTGCTTGTGTAATAACTGTTGTATCATCATCTGATATCTGATTCACCTCTACAATTCTATAACTCCCATAGTTTCTTTTCATTTCATTTACATTACTGATATAAATAATTTCTCCTTTATCGACAATAATTATTTTGTTACAAAGCTCTTCAATGTCTTTCATGTCATGTGTAGTAATAATAATTGTTGTTTGATACTTACTATTTATATCTATTATTGCATCACGCATTCTTCTTTTCGATGCAAAATCAAGTCCAATAGTGGGCTCGTCAAGATATAATACTTGTGGATTATGTAATAAGCTTGCAATAATATCTGCTTTCATTCGCTCTCCGAGTGATAGCGTTCGAACAGTAGAATTGTAATGCTCTTCAATTCTAAATATTTGATTAAAGTAGTTCAATCTTCTATCAAAATCAATATCACTAATCTCATACACCTGTTTTAAAACTTTATAGCTGTCAATCAATGGCAAATCCCACCACAATTGAGTTCTTTGTCCAAATACTACACCAATTTTTTTCCCATTTACAACTCTATTTTTATATGGCACAATCCCATCCACATAAATATGTCCTATTGTTGGTGTCAATATTCCACACAACATTTTTATCATTGTGCTCTTTCCTGCGCCATTAGGACCAATATAACCAACAATTTCTCCTTTATTAATTTTAAACGAAATATCATTTACAGCCATCTTTTCTTTTCTAGTATTTTTATTGAAAATCTTTGATACATGTTCAACATCAATCATAATTAATCACTTCCTTCAAGCTTTATTTGTACTATTAGATAATATTGCCTTGTCATTACTAAGTTTATCTCAATATTTTTTGTAAGAATAGCATGTTTTACTCCGCAGTTACACCAAGTTTACTCTTTTCGAACTAAAAGTTTATAACTTTTCACATAAATCTATTATAATAAAAACTTATTTTTTTATCAATTCTATATTGAAAGTACTGCCTTTATCGGTAAAGAATATTTAAACTGACTGTCATCTTCATCAGTACAACTTTCATTAATAGCATCTTTGAAGAAATCCTTATAATATGGTTTCAACAATTGATGTAGGTTTCTGATATTATCTATTAACGAATTACACTCAATACCATCGATATAACAGATTTCAAAATCTTCATAAACAAATAGCATTCTATGATGGCTAACAGTATTACGCAACACCCTAACCGCATTTAAATTAGCTTCAAGATTATCTACTGATCCGTACAATTGAATTAAGAGTGTTTCATCCAATTTCATTGACAAATCAATTAACTTATTAAACTCTAAATTTTCTAGCTCTTTAGTTAAACTGCTTCCTTGTTGAATCAGATCAAATATCCTTTTTGAAAGCTTTTTAAACTTCTTTAAATCATTCGAGTAAGTATTGCTAATAAAACCTCTAATACCTTCTTCTAATGCCGATAAGTATTTATATAGGATATTTCGTATTCTCTTATCATATTTATAGAGATTGGATACTTTTTTATATTCAATCTTCCCTTTGCTGTTAAAACCAATGTAATTGGCTAAAACAACGTGATATGATAGCCCCTTTAAATCCAGATAATTCAGGCATCTTGTCTTCTCATCTTCAGAATGAAATGTTAGCTTCTTAATGAATTCTTCCTTAGTGATGGAAAGCAAAACCTTCTTCTCTTTAATATTAACTCCAGTCATATCGATTGTACACATTACTTATCGCCTCAAAGTAGAGCGAAAATGATTTTTTTTCAGGATCACGATTGTTGTTTTTTAATTTTAAATATTCTTCTTTCAACTCGCCCCATAAACCATTCGCTAAAATATTAGATACTTTGAATCCATAGTTTTTGCCATTAGGTCGTTTGTTCCAGATATAAGTGTTATTTTGTTTGTTATATATCAATATATCCTGGTAGGAGTCTTCTAAAAGGTCTATATAATCATTAACAATTGCAAAATCGCAGCTATGAACTATCTTGCTTTTACTTGTGTCAACTACCTTAATTGTCATAGCTTGAGTATTATTCTCAACTGATTTAAAATTTGTTGTTGACAGTATAGCATTTAATTTGTTAATAAATAGATGCTTTAGTGATTTTAAATCAATATCAGGCATTTTCTGTATTGAAAAATTATAATCAAAATCAAACCCTTTATTACCACCAACTTCTTTAGTAACCAGATTCCTTCCTGCACTACCAACTAAGTTAGGAATAAAAGTTACCCCTTCGGGTCTCATACTCTTTTGAAGCTTTCTAATAATTGAATCAACTTCCTCTTTTGCTGATTTTAGTTCAGCCTTTGTAACAAACTCGTAAGTTCTACCATATAAATCTGCCATAATGATCCTCCTTAATTTATTTATTTAATATCAAATTACTACATTTTCTTTCTAGTATAAGTACATTTCGGATAAGCAGAGCAACCTATAAACTTACCATATGGGCCAAGACGATCAACCAACCTTGAACCGCATCTAGGACATTTATTCCTGCTATATGAAATAGTTTGCACTGGTTCTGTAATCTTTGAACCAGTCTCCTTCACTGTAATATCTACATCGGGCTTCTCAATAATTTCAACATGAGGAAGGTTCTTACTTTTTTTAGTTTTGTAATTTATCGAATAAACAATAACGATAACAAATACAACAACAACCAATGCAATTAAATACACCCACCAAGGAAAACTAATCAACCAAGCAATGAATTGAAATAGTTTAACTAGTAAATATGTTAAAGTTCCAAATACAACTACTCTTATTATCCAGTGGACACCACTCATTACATCTGAATCATAAAATCCAAGTGCGTCAAAAATCTGCCCAACTAAGCCGAAAGCTACAGCGAAACTAATAAATCCAATTATAGCAAAAAGAATAGTATCCACAAGAGGATTCCCACTAATATCGACAAAGCTTGATATCAGTTCTATTAATGCTTGTCCCATATTTACCTCCGTTAAAAATTTAAACTAATTCATTAGAAACTATATAAATACATTCAGCTTTATTAAAACCTTTTGCTTAATCTGAGTTGGAATAATAGTTTTCACTTTAAATAGTTCATCCATATAATAATGTGCAAATGCTATCGCATCAATTTCTATATCTTGTGTTAGATAATCTTCATCATTTTCTAGAACACCTGAAGGTCTTTCATAATTCTCCATATCTTGTCTCCAGGTATTGATTGTAGCTTGTTCAATGCTTTCTTTTCCTTTATACTTACCTGAAACAACAAGGTATTGAAAAACATGTCTAGTCTCGTGAAAGCATGTTGTCTGAATTTCTAGAATGTTTGCTGATGATATCCATATCTCATTAAAAGCGATAATCATTTTTTCTTTTAGAAAGACTGCATTGATGCCTTTTCTATTTAATTCTAGGTCATTAAAAAACTGCACATCAGGAGTCTTTATGTTAAGTATCCGTGCAGCTAAAGCAACACCACTCATCGCAACTTCAAAATTATCCATGACAACCCCCGTAAAATCGTATAATTATAAATAAAGTATATCACATTTCATTTATAAAGGAAATTGAAAAAAAACCGTAGCAGATTCGACCGCTACGGCTTTTGTGTTTGATCCTGTATTCTATTCTTGTTTTGAATTAATGAAGGTGAGTTTTTCACCAATAATCCTTAAGATGTTTTTATCAATTTTGAGCGATGCTTTCACTCCAATTGTTGATCCTTCGCTAAGGTACTCCATGACACTTTCCATCAACCCTTCATTCAAGTTTACTGGAATGACATCGGATTCTAATTCATCTGTTCTTTTAATTTTTATTGCTACAATTCCGGAAAGCTTATCTAATCTTTCCACTCTTCCTACAAGTATAACTTGGTTTAACATTCCTAATTCCTCCTTTTTTGTTATGTCACATATTACCGTTATAAAACAGTAATAGCAACTATTTTATGACTGATTTTTGAGCTTATCAGCGATAATTTTTTCAGCTTCAGATAATGTCGATTTACCATGCATTTTATTGCTAAAAGAGATGTAATCATCGATAATCGATTCAATCTTAGATTGATTGTCTTCTACAAAACCAATTGCACGTTCAGTTGATCCTGTTAAATTAGATACCCATTCACTCAAACGTTGAATAACCGCAAACTTCTTATCATCGCCTGCAAGAACAGCTTCACCTTTAGATTTTGCGATTTGGTTCTTTTCTTCTACAATCATAATGAATTCTTTAATCGTTTTTTGAACAGTCTCATCAAAGATGATATCTTTTGCTTTGGATACGAGTTCATTCACTACAATTGATGATTGCTTAAGATCATCTTTTACCTCTTTAATTACATTTGATAAATTTCCATTTTCCTTAAACTTTGATGTTAAGTACAAAGTTACTAAAAATATGATGATTACAATTAATACTAAATCAAGTGTTGTCATTTCCTTTTCCTCCGATTCGTTTATATATATTTACTTGTGAATCCTCTAATCTTGATACACGATGTTCCAGGACATTGACGTCCTTTTTTAATGTCTTGATAT
Source organism: Bacillota bacterium (assembly GCA_018817915.1). GTDB lineage: Bacteria > Bacillota_I > Bacilli_A > Acholeplasmatales > Acholeplasmataceae > Peloplasma. The sequence goes on along the minus strand of JAHISX010000074.1, from coordinate 9,064 downwards.
CTTGCGAATGCAACTCAAGCAAATTCAACATCTTAACACTTTGTTTATCTATCTTCTGTATATTCGTTAAAATTTCTTCATTACTCATTTGGCTTTTTTGATTTTGCTTATTGAATTGCTTAATCGTTGTTAGAATCACTACAACCATTGTAACAATCCAATAAATCAGATTTTCCATTCGAAACAAATCATATAAATTATCCCAACTCATTGATCATCAACTCATTTCTATATTGTTCTAAGTATTCTAATTGTTCTTTTAATAATTCTTTATAACTGTGCCCTATTTCATTGTCCCAGTTATGCTTATATTCAATCATGTATGTCTTCCATGGTTCTTCTACAACAAGCTCATAAATCCCAGTGTTCTTAAAATGTTCGACCATTCCTCTGAATCTAAAGATATGGTAATGCGACTTGAAATGTGGACTTATATCATATCTCATGCGGCCATACTGCAGTTCTACCGTTAAATGATTAATCATTAATTCCTTATCATCGTAAGTTAACAATTGTTTGAGTGTTTCTTCAAAGCTGGGATTTAAATAGATTAATGTTCGATCAATACTTAGCAAGTCATCTGCAGCTGCACGGTAATAAGGAATCACTCCTTCATGAAATCCTTGTCGATCAATGAACGTTTCCTTAGAATAAGCAAATACATCAAACTCAGCAAAGTTCAAATGAATAAGACCTCTAAAATTATCAAGGACTACGTTTACATCCTTATCACTATTTTCATCATCTACCCCATAAGCAATAGAACCACAATAATATAAAAGGAGTATTTCCGTCCCTGGAAAAACTCCTTTGATTAAGTTATATAGTTTGTTCATCTGGTAATGGTTCTACGATTGCTGAAGTAAATGGTTCTATGACATCAAAATCATCAATTGCATCTTCAAAACCAATGACATTATGTTTCAGCCAACTGTATCCTTGTTCAATTGGATTTACGTTTAAGAAAGATGTGAAATCAGAAAATGGGATTTCAATATCAATTTCTTCAATTGGATCTTTGTGATCTGCTCTTGCTTCCTTTGAAAGATAAGTTGCTACACAGATAACACATTTCTTTTGCGAATAACTAATGTTAAAAGATGTTATGCGGTGGTATGATGCATTGATACCAAACTTTGTGTTTAATTCTTTTATGATGGCCATATTATCCCTACTTTCTTTTTATCCTATATATTGTTACTGAGATGCTATCAGGAGAACCAATAGACATTCCTGGATTGATGTATAAAGCACCTAATGCACCATTGATTGAATGAGCGAAATCAACTAATTTTACTGAAGGATCTCCTTGTCCGGATAACGTTGTGATACTTTTACCATAAGCAACCCATTGTTGTGTATCTGATAAGGAACTTCTAAATGTTGGCGATATTTCAAAGTCAATGACTTTTACGATTCCACTGGTAATTGCAGGACTGGCCACATAACTATCATCGATGTATTGAATTGTGGTATTCATTCCAGAAGTTTTAGAGTGTGTTGTATCAACTGTATTTACATGATGCGCAAGATAGGACCCAGATAAGCTTGATTGTGCTGACGTACGATAATAGATATATGTGTCAGAAGTATCTAGTGAAGATCCGTAAGTTGATGCAATTACATGAACTTTATAAATATAATCCGGATCAAATGGATACACCAAGCTATGATAATAGCTATATCCCTCATAAGAATAAACTTTTTCTAGCTCTCCACCGATTTTAATTACTGATGATGATCCTCTAGCATAAAGTGCATTGTTATTATAGTCAAAAGCGAGTTCACCAATATAAGTCAAGTTAGAAGTTGTCGGTGTTGCAGTTCCCCTCTTGACTCTGATGATCGCCATTAATATGTACCGCCATCAATAATTGATGAAGGTTGTAATACCTTACTGGAATCAATTCCTAACTTGTATTTGATCATCGATGGAGTATAGTTGGTATCTACTTCAGGTAAATAGACAAGCCCATCATTGATGACGCTGTTGGTATAATCTGTATCACTGCTCGCTAATCCAATTCCGGTAGCATCGATGATTTGATTTAATCTAACGTTATCTAAGATAGTTCTTTGGATACTTGTTAGATGTAGATTGCTTGCTACATGGGTGTTATAAGTTGTTAGTGCCACACCACCAAGTCCAGCTAGAGAAATTGTTACAACTCCAGTTGATCCATTGACACTTGTTACTGCATCTGTTGGTGTTAGTAGTTCTTGCCAGTTTGCAAGCACACTATACCCTGCAGTTTTAAGGATATAAGACTTATTAAGATCGGTTCGAACTGCTACATCACCCTCTTGAGCAGTTGTTAATGCTAGCATTGCAGTTTGACTTGATACAACAAATGTGTTTGTCATCGCAATTTTTGGTACAACACTATCCGCAAGTTTTCCATTGGCATCTAGAATTGGAACGTTTCCATTTCCTGTTCCTGTGTTTTTAGTTGCAGCTGTACCAAGTCCAAGTGCTGTAATCTTGGTATCAATTTGTGTATCAACTTTTGCAACACCAGGTATCTTTAAATAATCTGCTTCAGCTAATGGTGTACCAACACTGGCGACTTTATCCGCTTTAGCTATATATAGATGTTCACCATTAAAATCGACTTGTGGTTCTCCAGCTTTTACAGTTCCAACCGATCCAATGAGTGGACCCGTTCCTGCAGTTGTTCTTCTTTTTATTTGAATTGTTGCCATTTCATTTCCTCCTATTTTTTAACAAATACTGATGTGATGTTATGTATCGTACTACCACAACTAAATGTTACAATTCCATTTTCATATACTACTCCAAGTGTATAATCGGAGTTTGCATATCGATAAGCAACAGATGTATTCGACCCAACAAAGATAAAAAGTGCTTCTCCTGGTATCGTAATGACTACAGTATTATTGATTGTAACGTAGATAAAAGATTGAGATAGTTCAGTAGAATTTGTTCCTGAAAATTGATAGATTCCATTTTGAATTTTCGATACTGTTTTTCTCACTGGATAATATCTATTTAGAATCGAAGTTTCTAGTTCACTAACTCTTGTTTTATCATTTGTAATCAACTTTCTGGTGTAGCTTGCATTGAGTGTAACGGAAGTCGTTGTTTTGGAATATGCACACAATACAATCTCATATAATCCATCAGTAGTTAAGAGATTTGTCAGTGAAAGTGATGGATAACTTCCAACTTGTTCTTTTAAATAGATACTTGCTGAATTATCTGATGTGTTAACTCCCAGAACCACATAACCGTATTTACTAGAATCAGGAGTTACTCCAATCGTTGTCTGACTCTCTACATAGATTATTCGACCGTAGACCGAAATATAGCCGTCACCAAACGTTATTGTGTTATTAGCCAATGTAAACGCGCATTCACTCTTTAAGCCCTTTAGAATGCCCACATCGCTTGAAAACAGGTAATGGTAAAGGTCTGAATCTACCTTCGATGTTACGTTTCCACCTTCAAATGTTACTTTTTGAATTCCCATTAGAATTCACCTCCATCTAAATCTGCATTAGTTATTGTTATATTGCTAACACTTGATCCTGTGTTCTTACTTAATAATTGAATTTTTTCAGTTAGCTTCACTCTGTATTCTCCAAGCGTAATCTGTACATAGTTCATTGAATTTTTAAACTTCATCCCAGTTACAATCGAATCATAGCTCTTTTGATTGTGAATAAATGAGATATAGTCTCCAAGATGAAGATTTGTAAATGGAATAAATACTTTGTTATTCATGTCCAGGTTAAATGAAATGTTATGATCTAACTTTGAAGATATCATTTCACTTCTTGCTTTCGTTTCTAATGTTTCATAATCGTTGTCCGTATAGATAAATGATTTAGACATTACACTTGCATATCTATTATCTGATGTTCCATCTTCGGTAATCTCTCCAGTTGTGAGCAAGTAATATGTTTTTACTGCAGAAAACAAAACATTATCTGTCCTAGGATAAAATATGACCTTATTAATAAGCTGACTTGTTGAATCATTGGTTTCTACATTCAGTATTGATGAGAAATTGCTCTTCATCACCATACCTTGGTTGACATGTACGATTTTAAATATAATATTTGAGATACGCCCTCTTAAGAAGCTAACACCAGTTCTAAAACTAATCCCATAACCTTTGGATATGAGTTCAAATATTTTTGACATTGATTCTATCTTATCTGTTTCAAAACTTAAACTTCCATTAGCAGAAGCTTCTTTTTCTATTGATAGATAAGTTAGGTTTTGCTTTTCATCACTGTTTATCTTGAAATAAGTAATAATCAAATCATATAAGTATTGTGCAAGATCTCCGGAAACACTAGAAACTGGTATCTCTAAATTAAAAATCTCTCTAAAATCGAGAGATTTTATGATAGTTGTTTGATCATCTGTTAATTCTATACTTTCTAAAATGCCAATATATGAGAATAGTTCACTTTGCAAAACCACAATGTCACCAATCATGGTATTGATATTCGTCTTATTAACTTTGAATGTTGAACGTTGAATTAAAACCATGTCGAGAGTGATCTCGTATTCAGGACTAATAAAGGCATTGTCTTTATATTGAAGTGTTGCTCTATCAAGAAATATAAGTTTCATACTAGATACCTATATAACCTTCTAGGACTGTTACCCTACAGATGGATTCAGTACTTACTCCTGGTTTAAATTCAAGTTCATAATCACCATGGTTTAAAAACAAAAAATTATCTGTCTCAAAATCCTGATTTCCATAGATATCAATTTCTATTTCATTTTCAGTTAGTGTTATGATTTGCTGACTAGGAATAGAGTTGATTATAATCTTTGCATTTGTTGATTCTAAATATAACCTTAATGTTGATATAATCTCACCATTTCTTTTTACGTGAAATTCAGGATCAATAACATCTCCATAGATTTCAATAACAAGGGGTGCTTTATCTAGTCCGCTATTTGTGATATTGATTTTTCCTTCATATGAACTAGAGTAGTAATAAGGATAGTTGTAAGGATAGACCTTTCCACTACTTGAACCATTCGCTATAATCTCATATGTCTTTTCTTTTAGCCATAAGGATAGTTTCTTAAATATGATATTACTTTGTATTGTATTTCCTACTAATTCTGCTTTTGATAAGCTTGTTATATCTACAAAGCAATAAGCTGAAAAAGCACTGTTTTGATAATGCAATTTAAATTCTTTATTACTCATACTGATGAAATCCACGAAGGATTTATATCCAGTATAACCATTTAAAAATATAAGTGTTTCATTGATTTCTGAAAGCGGGATATTATAATCAGACTTGGAGTAAAAACGATTATACTCAAGATACTTCACATCTAAAGAAAACCCTAATCCACTGACTTGAGAGATGATTGTGTGATTGCGATAATCAAAATAGTAGATATCGCCATATTCATTTTCTAGATAGAATTGTCTAATCAAATGACATTACCTCCTAGTGCTTTATTAATAGAGTCAATATCAAAGGTAGGTGATGTTGTATTGATGGTGATATTGTTTGTGGCATTTGTTGTATTAGTATTAGAACTATTTGATACTGAGCTGATGCTTTTTAAATTGAAGGCATCACCAAAAAAATCATCAATTCCACCAAAGAATCCACCAACTTTGTCGACTGCATTTGATACAAAACTGCTTACTCCATCAGTGATGTTTGAAGCTAAGTCACCAATACCTGAAGTGATGTTTCCAAAGATATCTTTTACCTTGCCACCAAGGTCTCCCATTTTGGAAGGTAACTCACCAATCCACTCGAATATTTTTTGTAAAAATTCTACAATTTTCTGAACAACATTCAATACCGGTTTTAATACAGTACTTAAAACTTGAATGGCTGGAACTAGAATGGAACTTAAAACATTACCTACAAGTGTGATAAGCGGTGCAAGTGCATTTAATATTTCAGAAAAGATACTTATTTGTGCGATTAGAGGCATTAGAATTATGTCAAGAATAGGAACAAGCAAATCAACTAACATTACTACCAAATTGATAATAACATCTAGAATCGGTTGTAAAGCGGTCATCAGACTATCTACAATTGCTAAGATAGGTGGTAGTAACTGCATGAACGTTTCCATGAGTCTTCCAAGTAATGCTTTAAACTCTTCACTTTGAAATAATGCCATGGCTAATATCGCAATCAAAGCACCAATTCCAAGTGTGGCAAAGTTAATTCCTGCACCTGCAAAGAGTCCTGCTGTTCCTACTCCTTTAAGTGCCATAGAAGCTATGTTCAACAATGGACCAACTTTTCCTACAATAACTAGTACGGGTCCAACTGCAGCTACTAAAGCTACAATCGTTGCGATAATCTTCTTTGTTCCGGAATCTAGGTTATTCCATTTTTCAATCCAATCTTTTACATTTGGAATAATATTGTCTCTAACCTTAATAATTAATTCTTGTAAGACTGGTAAAACAGTACTTGCTATATCAACAGCTAAGCTTGATAGTGCTTGTTTAGTTCGATCAAGTGCATCGGTAAACTCACCTGCTTGTTCTGCTTGCTCATTAGTTACTATACCGAGCTCTCTTGCTTCTTTTCTTAATCCGTTAATTGCATTGGTTTCACTCGATAGGATAGGCAGTACTTCAGTTCCGATTTTCTCACCGAAGAATTCATTGGCTATACCAACACGAACAGCTTCATCAGCAACATTACTTAAAGCATTACGGATCAATTCGAAAGCTTGATCAGCATCTTTTCCTTTTAGATCATCTACTGTTAAACCGATCATTGCTAAACTATCGGCTACTTTATCTCCATTACCGGTTGCAATGTCTCCAAGAATGCCATTTACTTTTGTGAAAGCTTTTGTCATGGATTCAGTAGAGGTTCCCATGATCGTTGCTACATGGTTCCATTCCTGGAATTGTTCAGCAGATAATCCTAGCTTTTGAGCAGTGTCTCCGATCTCATCTGTAGTATAAGCAGTCTTAACTGAGAAAGCAGTTAAAGCAGCAACGGCTCCTAAAATAGGAACCGTTACAGATTTAGTGAGTGATGAACCTAGTTTGCCGATTTTCTCAAAATTAGCATTGCCGAGTTGTTTAATCTTATCAGCAGTTTTACCTAACTCATTATTTAACTTCGAAACTTCAGCTTCTGAATATGAGACATTGCGTTTCATCTTATTAAATTCTTCTTGGCTCATGTCTCCAACTTGAACTGCTTTTTTTGCTTTCTCAAGTTCTTGATTCTGAGTTTCGAGTTTCTTTTTTGTTTGTACCAATATATCATTTAACTTAACTTGTTTCGATTTCCACAAATCAAGGTTCGTACTATCGTATTTCAGGTTTGTATTAATGGCTTTTAAATCTTTGTTTTGTTCCTTCAGTTCTTTCTTAATCCCATTTAGATCATTTTCTAGGTCTTTACCATCAAGCGTTAATTTGATATTTAGTCCTTTAACTGTTTCTGCCAAAATACTCACCTCCAATTTAAAAGAAAAACACACCATTGCTGATGTGCTTCAATTTATTGTGAAAAATTATTTAATCCTGTTAGTATATCTATAAAGGAACAAAGCTCCTACTGCAGATAAAATAAAACTTCCTATAACAGCTATAAAAAATCCGGACCTAACATCAGAAAGCGGAATAAAATTAAAGTTCATTCCATAAAACGAAGCAACTAATGTTGGTATTGATAAAACAATGGTGATTATTGCCAATGCTTTCATAACTATATTTAAGTTATTAGAGATAATTGATGCAAAAGCATCCATCATTCCCGCTAAAATATCTCTATACACAGAACACATTTCAATCGCTTGATTAATCTCAATTTCTGTATCTTCAAGTAAATCTAGATCATCCTCATATTTTTTAAATTCAGGACTTCTTGTTAACTTATGTACAACAACCTTGTTCGCATTCAATGCCGTTGAGAAGTATACTAAAGACTTATTAAGTTCCATCAAATCGAAAAGTTCCTTATTTCTCATTGAATGATGGAGTTCTTTTTCAACAACCTTTGTCTGACTGTCAATTTTCTTTAGAAATGAAATATTGGTCATCGCAAGTCTGTATAAGAACAATAAAGTCAACCGCACTTTTTTATGTGGCTCTATTTTCTTGTTCTTACTAAATAAGTCTTTTATTAAATCTGTATCTTGAGCACTAACAGTAATAAAATGATTTTCAGTGTGAATAATTGCAAATGGTGTTGTTGTATATGAATTTTTGCTGTTTTTGATTGGGTCATATAGGGGAACATCTAAAATAATTAATTTTGCATTATCCTCAGTATCTATATGGGCGGTTTCTTCTTCATCAAGTGCACTCATAATAAATTCTGTAGGGACATTGAGTTGTGCCTTCAACCACTCAACTTCTTCGTTTGTTGGTGCTGTGACTTCAATCCATGAACCTTGAATAAGTTCGATTGTTTCTAAAATATTGATGTTATTTTTTTCTAATTTCATATTTGTTTCAAAGTATTGTCTAATCATTGCTCACACACCCTTTTAGAGCAACTAGACATGATGTAATTTTCATTTTCTTTCCTCCTAAATTATTTTTTTGTTTCATTAGAAGGTAATTTGAACGCGACTAACTAACACTCTCGTTATCAACGTACGAATGTATAGTTAAAAAGACTTGAGTCGTTTGATTCAAATTACCCTTTTGTATTCGCTCGTGATCCGATTCCATTAGTTATTCACCTCCAAACATCATTGTTATTATACCACTTTAATGATCAATTTAAAATCCTAGATTATAGATAAAAATTATCAATATCACTTTGAGTTGCTCTCTTTGATGATTGTTTCCCATTTATCACATTCATTTCAAGTCCTACAATTTCAAAATAGGTTTCTAAGTCAAAGTTCTTTGTATCTTCAATTGAAATACCTAAATGTGCAAGATTGAAGATTATGTTTGCTGTTATGTTTTGAGATTCAGAGTCATTTGGGACTCCCTTTGCTAGCTGACCCTTTTTGAAAGGTACCAAGCATTTCACCTATCGTATTCGTCAGATTTTCAAGCTCGCTTTGATTACTTAAAATAGAAAAATCCAACGACATCAAAAAGTCATTATA
>JAHISX010000073.1 GCA_018817915.1 Bacillota bacterium | reverse complement strand
GCTTGAAGTCCTAAGTGATAATGATTTGATGCCAAATCAATGGCTTAAATTAATTGACTATACCGGCACTTTATTTGAAGAGGCTAAATACGTCTCTTAACTCGAATCTTCCATATCTTCCATTAAACTTTTGACACTACCCTTAATATACAATCTAACCCTCATATTTATTGGTCTATTTATATTTTACACTAAATATCTCTGATAAAAAAAATACCTTACATAAAGTCATGCAAGGTATCTATTTAACTTAATTTGCTACAATGTTGACAAGCTTGTTTGCAATAACAACAACTTTTCTAATCGTTAAGCCCTCTAAGTGTTTCATGACATTTGAATTTTCAAGTGCTCGTTTTTTTACAACTTCTTGATCTTCATCAAATGCGACATTAAATCTTGCTCTTAGTTTTCCATTCACTTGTACAACCATTTCAACTTCATCAACAATTAAATATAGTTCATTAAATGTTGGCCATTCAGAATAAATAAGTTCCTCATTTTGTTTTAAAATCTCTTTATTGATCTCTTCTGTAATATGTGGACAGATTGGATTGAGTAATTTTAAAAAGCCTTTTGCTTGTTCTTTACTGATTTCTTGTTTCTTATAAACATCATTAACGAAGATCATCATCTGACTGATTGCAGTATTGAAAGCTAATTTATCATAATCTTCTGTCACTTTTTTAATGGTTTGATGATAAACCGTTCTTAAAGATTCAACTTCATCTTTTACGATTGGAAATTCAAACATTCTCCAAACACGATCAAGAAATTTCTTTGAACCGCTTAAACTTTCTGTAGACCATGGTTTTTCTGATTCTAGTGGACCCATGAACATTTCGTATAGTCTAAGTGAGTCAGCACCATGTGATAGAATCACATCATCAGGATTCACGACATTACCTTTGGATTTACTCATTTTAGAATGATCATCACCTAAAAGCATGCCTTGATTAAATAACTTAGTGAAAGGTTCTTGTACTGAAACCAGTCCTAAATCATATAAGAACTTGGTCCAAAATCGTGAATAGAGTAAATGCCCGACAGCATGTTCAGTACCACCGACATAAATATCAACTGGCAACCATTTATCAAGTAGTTTCTTTGCTTCTTCAGAATTTAATGGAATCATACCTAAATGATTTTTTAAAATATATCCGATAAAATACCATGAACTACCTGCAAGTTGTGGCATCGTGTTTGTATCTCTTCTGCCTTTAATGCCATGATAATTCACATGAAGCCAGTCGTGCGCGTTAGCAAGAGGGCTTTCACCTGTACCACTTGGACGTATATTCTTTAAAATAGGCAATTCTAATGGTAAATCTTCATCATCTAAAATGTGAATTTGATCATCTTCATCATAGATCACTGGAAATGGTTCTCCCCAATATCTTTGTCTTGAGAAAACCCAATCTCTTAATTTATATGTGCAATGACCGTAACCTTGATTTGTTTTTTCTAGATATTCAATAATCTTTGATTTAGCTTCATCATTGTAAAGTCCGTCAATAATACCGCTATTAAAATGGATACCATCTCCAACAAACGCTCCATCTGTACCACCTTGTACTACTTCAACGATATCTAATCCATGTATCTGAGCAAATTCAAAGTCTCTTTCATCATGTGCAGGAACAGCCATGACCGCACCTGTACCATAATGAGGTAGGACATAATCGGCTATCCAGATTGGTACTTTCTTATCATTTAAAGGATTAATCGCATATGAACCTGTAAAAACACCAGTTTTTGTTTTATCCATGGAGCGATCCATTTCATTTTTCTGTTTAGTTGCTTCAATATATGATTTAACCTCTTTGATTTCATCTTCGCTTGTGATACTTAACACCATTGGATGCTCAGGAGCTAAGACGCAATAGGTAGCGCCATATATCGTATCAGGACGCGTAGTAAAGACTTCAAAGGATTCATCACTTTGATCAACTTTAAAAGTCATCATAGAGCCTTGGCTCTTACCAATCCAATTACGTTGCATTTCTTTTAAATGTTCTGGCCAATCTAAAGTGTCTAAATCATCGAGTAGACGATCAGCATAAGCTGTAATTCTTAGAACCCATTGGCGCATTGCTTTTTTAACAACAGGATAATTACCTCTTTCAGATACCATCTTGCCATCAACAAGTTCAATTTCATCATTCGCAAGCACTGTTCCTAATCCTTCACACCAATTGACTTCTACATCTTTTAAGACAGCAAGTCCATGTTCATACATTTTCTTAAAGATCCATTGTGTCCATTTGAAATAATTAGGGTCTGCTGTTGCAAACTCTCTATCCCAGTCTATGCCTTTACCAGATTCAATAATCTGTTTTTTAAATGTTTGTATATTTTGGTAAGTAAAACTCTTTGGGTCTTTGCCTGTTGATAATGCATATTGTTCTGCAGGCAAACCAAAAGCATCCCATCCAAAAGGATGAAGCACATTATATCCCTGCATGCGTTTGTAGCGACTCATGATATCTGTTGCAGTGTATCCTTCAATATGTCCGACATGAAGTCCACTTGCACTAGGGTAGGGAAACATATCTAAGACATAGAATTTTTCCTTAAGTCTATTTTCTTGTGTTTTAAATAGCTTTTGTTCGTACCAGTACGATTGCCATTTCTTTTCAATCTCATTAAAGTTATATAACATATTCTATGTACCTTCTTTCGATGCTATATCCATTATATAAAAAAATTTGCGATTTTAAAACAAAAAAAGGGAATTTCTATTCCCCTTTTGTTTTATTTTAAAGCTTCAACGTACTTAACTAAGTCACCGACTGTTTTAATATTCTGTGCTTCTTCATCACTTACTTGAACAGAGAATTCATCTTCGATGTTCATAATAAGCTCAACTGCATCAATTGAATCAGCTCCAAGATCTTCCGCAAGTCTCGCTTCCATTGTGATTTTTTCCACTGGGACGTTAAGTTCTTCTACAATCATTTCTTTAATACGAGCAAATATCATGTCTATATCCTCCTTATTTCAAAGGTTATTATAAGTCAATTTAAGTCAATTGTCAATTCAAATATTTATTTTTTGAACTTCAAAGCATTTTTCTTATTTTTTTAGCTATGATAACGTTTACTTAATTTTTTTTTAATTTTAATGTTGTAATAGAAATTATTTGTGTTACTATTAATCCAATATAAAAAAGCAGGCTAACTTTCAAGATAGGGAATTTCCCTTGAGTATAGAAGAATATAAAGCCATCTTTGGCTTTTTTTTAATCAAAAAAGGAGAATTTAGATGAAAAAAATGTTTTTAGTTGTACTACTAGCTGTAACTGTATTAGGCATTTCGGGTTGTACGAATACCTCAAATGTATTTGATTTTATTCTGGATGAAGATTATACAGAGTTTGTAACCATGGCGACATCTGCTGATTATCCACCTTATGAAAATATCGTTCAAGGTGAGGATGGTAAAAATACAGTTGTCGGTGTAGACATTGAGATTGCTAAAGCAATCGCTATAGCACTTGGTAAAAATTTAAGAGTTGTTCATAAAGGTTTTGATTTCTTGGTTGAAGATGTTCGTGACGGCAAAGTCGATTTTATTATTGCTGCTATGACACCTACACCATCTCGTCAACTCATCATTGACTTTTCTGATTCATACTATTCAGAAGAAACTGTAAGTCAAGTTGTTTTAATTCACAAAGATAATGTTGATTTATATCAAACAATTGAGGATCTCAATAATGCATCCGTACGTGTAGGTGCTCAAACAGGCTCTATTCAAGCTGAATTTGCTGAAATATTTACACCTTTAGCTACTGCAAAGATCATTCAAGACGTTAATGAATTATTTAGCAATCTTGATAACGACTTAATTGATGCTTTGTTTACTGAAGGTCCGGTTGCTGATGCTAAGATCAATGATGGCTATTCTGATTTTATTAAATTAGAGCTTACTACATTAGAAGGCTATGATGGAAATGCAGTTGGTGTACAAAAAGGTAACACAGCTTTACTTACAGTGATTAATCAAGTCATTGCTGATTTAAATGAACAAGGCTTAATCGCTGAATGGTTAGTCACATACTCAGCTTAGTATCATGAATGTCTTTCTCAGTTTTTCATTTCTATTAAATAGGTACAGCCTAGGATTATTATTCCAAGGCTTGTTCATGACACTTCTGCTTGCATTTCTTGCAGTTGTTTTAGGTAGCATTCTAGCCTTGATTCCTGCAATGATGCGTCTATCTAAAAATAAGATACTGAGTATTCCAGCAACTGCTTATGTAGAAATCATTCGTGGAACACCTATGCTTGTTCAAGTCTTATTGATTTATCAATTGCTTAAAATCCCATTACTACTGATTGGTGGTATTGATATGGGAAGCTTTGTTCCAGGACTGGTTGCTCTATTAATCAATAGTTCAGCTTATATAAGTGAAATCATTCGTGGCGGTGTTCAAGCTGTCGATCAAGGACAAACTGAAGCAGCTAGAAGTTTGGGGATGAGCAGTAGCTTGACAATGAGAAAGATCATCTTACCTCAAGCAATCAAAAACATCTTCCCAGCACTTGGAAATGAATTTGTCACGATCATTAAAGAAACATCTATTTTCATGTATCTAGGTATCGCAGAATTAATGTATCAAGTAGGAATTTTAAAAGCAAGTTCGCCAGCAGTAACTGAATTATATATTGTTGCTGGACTCATGTATTTACTCTTAACTTACCCACTATCTAAACTAATGAACTATATTGAACGGAGGATGCATCATGCAGACGCCAAGTAAAGATATAATTGTCATAAATGGCTTAACAAAAACATTTAAGAATACTATTCATGCACTAGCTGGTGTTGATATGGTTGTTCATAAGGGTGAGGTCGTTTCTATTATCGGCCCAAGTGGTTCAGGAAAATCAACGTTATTAAGATGTATGAATTTGATGGAAATACCTACCTCTGGAACGGTTGTTTTTGAAGGTAATTTACTCGATATCAAATCTAAAAAAATTAATCAATTAAGAGAAAAAATCGGAATGGTATTCCAATCTTTCAACTTGTTTCCTCATTTAAGTGTCATTGAAAACATCACTTTGTCACCACGTTTAGTGAGAAAGATTGATGAAGAAACAGCGCGTAAATTAGCTATTGATTTACTAGAAAAAGTAGGATTGATTGATAAAGTTGATGCTTATCCTAATCAATTATCTGGAGGGCAAAAACAAAGAGTTGCTATTGCTAGAGCACTAGCAATGAAACCTGATGTCTTATTATTTGATGAACCAACATCCGCACTTGATCCAGAAATGGTTGGTGAAGTTTTGAATGTCATGCGCAGTTTGGTTGCTGAAGGTATGACAATGGTCATTGTCACTCATGAAATGGCATTTGCTAAAGAAGTTTCTGATCGCGTCTTATTTATGTCTGATGGCCAAATCGTTGAAATGGGTTCACCTGAAGATATTTTCAGCCATCCTAAAGAAGAAAGAACGAAAGTATTTTTAAAGCGAGTTAATGTATTTTAAATGACAAAAAAGTTCAGATATTTTTCTGAACTTTTTTTATTTGATTGACCAATTCTAATAATGATTAGGTAGAATGCCTTCTTCTATTAACTTTCTAAAGTTCCAACCTGATCGATCATTTTCAATTTTATAATTCCAAAAATAAAACCCTTTTGCTTGTGAATAAGCATGAAGTTGAAGTTCAGCAAGCATTTTATCATATGTCTTTAAATCGATATCTTTATCCAAACTCATCGTTTGATATTTAATGCCAAGCGACCATTCTCCAATGATGACATCAACAAATTTGGATAATTCCAAAATGATTGGTAATCGTTTATTCAAGATGAGATCGATATGTATATCAAATGAGCCTTGAGCTAATCTTGAATCAAAACAATGATAGAAATGTAGATCAAACATCACATTTTTCAAAATTGGATTAGCAAAAAAAGATTTCCAAATTGCATCAGTTGGTCGAAAAGCATCATGAAAGACAACTGTCTTATCCGTATGTTTTCGTATCGCATGATACGATCTCATATAAAAGTCAATAATTAAATCAAAATCAATTGAATGATGTGGTTCATTTAATACTTCCAATCCCCAGAATGATGGATAACTTTGAAATGTTTGAGCAATATATTCTAGTTTATCCACAGTGATTTGGATGTTATTGGGGTCTAAATGCCAAGTAAGAACATCTTCTATACCACCATTATCAAATCCATTTTGACACCCCGGAGCAGTATGTAAATCTAATAATACATCTAATCCAATCTCAGTTGCCCATGCCATTGCTTGATGAATGTAGGGTAGTGAACTAAAATATGGGCTTTCACCTTGAAGCCACCATGGTATGGGTAGTCTAACAGAATTGATTCCAATCGATTTCAAATAGATGAAATCATCTTTGGTAATAAAAGTCTCCCAATGTCTAATTAAATCAGTTTGAGCATTGATATTCTTTGTTGAGAATCCTGTTTCGTCTTTAGAATCAATATGCTCAAATAGAGCTGGTTTAATCCAGGACTCTAAGACGAACCATCCACCTAAATTGACACCTTTAATATTGCTCATATGTATCATATCAAAAAGGATAGGTTATCTATCCTATGATTTTCCTCTTCCATATAAAATAGTAAAATCTTTAATCTTCATTTGTATTTTGTAATTGAGATCAGTTTTAATTAATCTCCAGCGCCAATTATTGCCAGTGGTTGATGGAATATTCATTCTTGCTTCATCACCAAGATGCAAATAGTCTTGCATAGGAATGATAGTTGTATCAGCAATACATGCTTGAGTTGCCTTAATAAGGCTATCAACCCTACTCTGATTACCAGAATGATTGATATAGTTCAAACAATATCTTAAATCTTTTTCTGGTAAATCTGAAAACCAACTTTGAGTTGTTTGATTGTCATGTGTTCCAGTATATGCAATAACATTTTTTGTATACAAGTGAGGAATGTAATCACTTTCTTCTCTGGAGTCGAAAGCGAATTGCAATAGCTTCATGCCTGGAAATCCAGTATCTTTTAATAATTTTCTGACTTCTGGAGTAATCACACCAAGGTCTTCTGCAATGATATTAATTTCACCAAGTTTTTCTTTGATGATATTAAATAGTTTAATACCAGGACCTTTTTTCCAATCACCATGAATTGCTGTTTTTTCTCCGTAAGGAACACTATAAAAGTTTTGAAATCCAATGAAGTGGTCAATTCTAATCATATCAAATATCTCTGATGCTGATCTTACGCGATCTACCCACCAATCAAATTCATTTTTTTCTAGAAAATCCCAATTATATAATGGATTACCCCATAGTTGGCCATCTTTTGAAAAATTATCGGGTGGTACACCTGCAATATGATTGGGTAGTCTCTTTTCATTTAAATCGAAATAATTCGAATTAGCCCATACATCACTGCTATCAAATGAGACATAAATAGGCATATCTCCAACAATCATGACGCCTTTATCATTCGCGTATTTTTTTAATGAATACCACTGATCATAAGACTTATATTGCAAAAATTGATAAAACTCTATTTCTTCTTTGAGTTCTTTTTCATATTTAGAAATAACTTCTGGTTTTCTAAGTTTTAATTCTTCATCCCATGAAATCCATGAGACACCATTAAATTTGCTCTTAATTGCCATGAAAAGTGCATAATCTTTTAGCCACTTCTTGTTATCTTCAATAAACTTTGAATAGTTATTGTTGTTTTGATTGAAGCGAAGAAAAGCCTTTTTCAAAATTATAAAACGTTCTTCATATAATTCTTTATAATCAACATATCTAGCTGATTTGAAAGTTGCTGTAATCTCATTTTTTCTTAATAATTTTTCTTCCACCAATTGATCTAAATCAATAAAATAAGGATTATTAGCAAATGCAGAAAAAGTCTGGTAAGGTGAGTCACCATATGAAGTAGGTCCTAGTGGCAATAACTGCCAATATGATTGTTCGCTTTTCTCCAAGAAATCGACAAAGCGATAAGCTTCTTTTCCATAGGTCCCAATACCATAATTACTAGGTAAGCTGGATATATGAAGTAATATTCCGGTTTTTCTCATAATTTCTCCTTTATTTTATAAACAATTGATTCAAAAGGCTTTAAGTGAAGAATGCCATCTTTTATAGACTGTTTTTTATAATTTGATAAAACGGTTTCCAACACTTCGTATTTAGAGAGATCATAGGCTACTTTATGAGTAGAAAATGAATTAATGACCAATAAAGATTCATCTTTCAAAGTTCTCTTATAGCAAAATAGATTTTCATCTTGTGGATTGATCAATTCAAAATCACCATAAGTAATCAATTCATGATAAACGCTCTTTCTTCTTAGACGAATTAATTCTTGATAATGATACCACAAAGAATTCTTGTTTTTCAAATTATTTTCAACATTAATCTTCTTATAGTTATAATTGATCATCATCCAAGGTATTTCTCGTGAAAATCCAGCTAAATATCCTTTCGTCCATTGCATTGGAGTTCTTGGATTATCTCTTGATCTAAGAGATGCCTTTTTCAATGCTTTGACTGGATCATCTGGATCTTTTTCAAGGTGTCTATAGTAAGCACTAATACTTGATATATCATTAAATTGACTTACATCTTCAAATGGATAATTGGTCATACCAATTTCTTCACCTTGATAAATAAACGGTGTTCCTCTCATCAAATGCAATGTAGTAGCAAGCATTTTACCAGATTCTAAAGGATATTTATGATTGCCATATTGGCTCATTAATCGTGGTTGATCATGATTTAACCAGTTGAGTGGTAACCATCCCTTGTCCTTGAATGCCGTCTGCCACTTAGCAAAAACAGATTTCAGCTGTACAACATTTGTTACTAATTTATTGGGATGTGTAACATCTTCTATATTATTACACCAATTGTGATCAAAATTAAAAACCATTGATAATTCATTAGCATCAAATGATGCATATTTTAAACCCGATTCAATGGATGCTTGTCCACCGACCTCACCAATAGCTAGACAATCATACTTACTAAATATTTCATCATTTAGTTTATGCAAGTAATCATGAACCTTCGGTAAATTTGAGAATTTATGCCAATCTAGAGGATATTGTTCATCAGTGTTTTCAATATCTTCGAATGGTGCGCGATCGAGATGTGAAACAGCATCAATTCTAAATCCATCAATACCATAGTCTAACCAGTTTTTCGCGATGAAGATCATTTCATCTTGAACTTTTTCGTTCTTCCAATTCAAATCCGGCATTTTGTTAGAAAAAATCTTCATAAAGTAACTATCTGTTGGTTTATCATACTTCCAACAGCTACCACCAAAAAACGAACCCCAATTGGTTGGTTCAACTTTGATACCATCTTTCATTTTGCCATCATCCCAAATATAGTAGTCACGATATGGGTTCTCTTTAGAACTTCTCGATTCAACAAACCAAGGATGTTCATCAGAAGTATGATTTAATACGTAGTCAAGGATAACTTTGATACCTAATTCATGTGCTTTATCGATTAATGTTCTAACATCTTCCATCGTACCAAATTCTTTTGCTACGTCAAAAAAGTTACGAACATCGTAACCATTATCATCCATAGGAGAATCATAAAATGGACAAATCCAAATTAAATTTACACCAAGAGATGCCAAATAATCTAGCTTTTCATAAACACCATTTAAGTCTCCAATACCATCATCATTTGTATCATAAAAGCTCTTTGGATAGATTTGATAACCAACGCTTTCCATCCACCATTTTTTTGTCATCATCATGACTCCTTTATACTTTATATTGTATCATAAATACAATAGGGAAAAATAATGTTAGCGGTTTCATAATTTATTAAATTTAGTGTATGTTATAATGATTTTGGTGATCATATGAATAAATTAGCTTTATGGCATAACGCAAAATCAGAATACTCTTATGCCTATGACTCAAAAACGTTACACATCACATTAAGAACAGCCAAAAACAATATTGATATAGTCAAAATAATCTATGGTGATCCTTTCTCATGGGACGGAGATAAATTCGGAAAACCATTTTGGAAACACGAAATATTAGAAATGAATAAACGTTATTCAACTGATGATTTTGATTTCTATTTTATTTCAATCAAACCTCCATACTTAAGAACTAAGTATGCTTTTTTACTTGAAGATGGTTCTGACACCTATATTTTCGGTTCAAAACGTGCAAGAATCTTAAATGATGAGAATGCATTATATGAACAATTTGATTTAAGTGAATATTATAATTTCCCATTCTTAAATCATGAAGATTTACATCATACACCATCATGGGTTAAAGATACAGTTTGGTATCAAATCTTTCCTGATCGTTTCTCTAGTAAAAATAACACAAGCAATCTAAAATGGGGTAAACTTCCTGTGCATAACAATGAGTTATATGGTGGTAACCTTTTAGGTGTCATTGAACAACTCCCATACTTAAGTGAACTAGGTGTGACAGGTATCTACTTCACGCCCATATTTGAGGCACCTACGGCGCATAAATATGACACTACTAATTATTTCAAAATTGATCCTCAATTTGGAACAAACGAAGATTTTGGATTACTTGTTAAAAAAGCACATGAACTGAATATCAAAGTGATGCTTGATGGTGTATTTAATCATTGTGGCTATGAACATCCATTCTTTCAAGATGTCATTAAGCATGGGAAAGACAGTATCTACAAAGACTGCTTCTTCATCGATCAGTATCCCGTGATTAATTTCCCTTTGGATCAATCAGGTAAACCAACCCATTATCATGGTATTGAACTCAATTTAAAGACATTTGCTTTTACTCCTTTCATGCCCAAATGGAATACCGAAAATCCTATAACTGAAAAACATTTACTAGATAGTATTCGTTTTTGGATTGAAAAATATGATATCGATGGTTGGAGACTTGATGTGTCGAATGAAATCAGTCATGATTTTTTAAGACAGATTAAGAAAGTAAGTCGAAGTGCCAAGAAAGATACATTTATCCTTGGAGAAAATTGGGATTCTTCTTACCCATGGCTACATGGAGATCAACTAGATTCAGTCATGAATTATGATTTAAGTTATCCCCTATGGAAATATTTAGAGCACAAAATCGATTTATCAACATTTAAAAATATGGTAACTTTATATTTAGCTACAACGCCAAAAAACGTGATGGAAAACATGTTTAATCTTGTAGGTAGTCATGACACAATTCGCATTAAAAGACGTCTAGAAGACGACCCTAGACGTGTTAAATTAAGTTACTTATGGATGTTTTTATCTGCTGGAGCACCAAATATCTACTATGGAGATGAAATCGGCTTAACAGGTGAACATGATCCTGACAATAGAAGATGCATGCCATGGAATGAGAAAGACCAAGATTTAGATTTCAAGTCATTTACTCAGTCTTTAATCCATTTAAGAAAAAATCATGCTTCATTTAGTGATTATGACTACCACTTCTTCCCATCGAATATACTCATATTTGAAAAAATAAAGAATGATGATCAAGTTTTGGTTTTATTTAATAATGAACAAAATACAAAAGTAGATATTCCAAAAGAGCTTGAAGGTAGATATATAAATCTTTTAACGTTAGAAAAAATTGAACTTCATGATAAAATCAATATAGAAGCATTTGGGTTCTTATTGCTTCAAAAGGAGTTTTGATTAATGAAGCCTACAATTCGTGACGTAGCAAGAAAAGCAAATGTCAGTGTATCAACTGTTTCTAGAGTCATAAACCAAAAAGGTTATGTCCATGAAGAAACTAAAATATTAGTAAATAAAATTATCGAGGATATGGGATTTATTCCTAATCAACTCGCTCGAAGTTTAACCAATCGTAGTTCGAAAATTATTGGTGTTATTGTTCCTCATATTGGACCATCTTTTTATGGAGAACTTCTAGAAGGTATTGAATCTCAAGCAGCTGCTTATGGATATAAGATCATGTTTTGTCACACTCAAGATGATCCAGATCGCGAACTTGAGTATTTAAGATTCTTTGAGCAATACAATATTGAAGGATTAATTATTGCATCCAATTTTTCAAATAGAGATAAACTGGCTGAACTTAATATCCCAGTTGTTACTGTAGACCACATCTTAGATGAAAATATTCCTTCAATTACTTCTGATAATGTCAAAGGCGGTGCTTTGGCAGCAAGAAAACTGATTGAAACCGGTGCTAAGAACATCTTAGTATTCAGAGGACCCTCCTTCTTATTAACAACGATGGAGCGTACGATTGGGTTCCTTAATGAAATTAAACTTCATAACCTATTTGCTGATATCTTTGATTTTGATTTAATTAGTCCAGATGTAAGATTGATTGAAGAAATTCTTAAGAACAATCCTCAAGTAGATGCAATCTTTACTTTTTCCGATACCTTGGCATTCCCAACACTCAATATTTTACAAAAACTAGGTAAAAGAGTTCCTGAAGATGTTTCTTTAATCGGTTATGATGATACACCATTCAGTAGATGGGTAAAACCATCAATTACGACGGTTCATCAATCGGTTAATTTTATGGGTAAGCAATCATTTATTAATTTAACAAGATTAATCAGAGGGGTTGAACTCGAGAGTTTACATGACATCATCGATGTCAAACTGATTGAAAGAGAAACAACTAGGTAATAAAAATCCACGCCTTCAAGACGTGGTTTTTCTCCTACGCCTACAAGGCTAGCTACTGGCGACCCCCATTTGAGGGTCTTTTTATTTGCCCAATTGCCTTTGTCACCCTTACTTACCCGTAAACGGGTCTTTATACTCT
>JAHISX010000072.1 GCA_018817915.1 Bacillota bacterium | reverse complement strand
TAGACCAGGATTTAGTGAATTGCAAGTGGACATAGAAAATAATCAGGTTGAAATTGTCATAACTAAGGATTTATCGAGACTAGGAAGAGATTATCTATCAACCGGATATTATATCGAACATTACTTTCCAATGAATAGTGTGAGATATATAGCAATCAATGATCAAGTTGATACACTTTTGATTGAAAATGATTTTGTTCCATTTAGGAATATCATTAATGAGTGGTATGCCAGAGATATCAGTAAAAAGATAAGAAGCGCATATCATACAAAAGCATTGAATGGAGAATTTACTGGACCATATCCACTTTATGGATATAGCAAACATCAAGAGAACAAACACACACTTATAATTAATCCTGAGCAGTCTGAGATTGTAAGAAAAATATATAACTTGTTTATTGCTGGAAATAGCATTTACAAAATAGCAAAAATACTAAAGCAAGATGAAATTCTAACTCCACGTGCTGAGATGTTTCTTTCACATGGGACATATGAATCAATTCAAATTGCACAATATCCTTTTGATTGGTCTAATAAAACTATCCTAAACATTTTAGAGAATGAAGAATATACGGGTAGTGTTATCTGTAATAGACATCAGACAATATCATTCAAAAGTAAAAAACTTATAAAGAATCCATCAAACAAATGGATTGTTAGCAAAAATATGCATGAACCCATTATCAATTCAGAAATGTACATGCAAGTTCAAGATATCATACATCAAAACAAAAAAGCACCCAAAACAAAACATACAAATATTTTTAAAGGTAAAGTTAGATGTAACACGTGTGGGAAGACATTAACATTATCTGTGAGACCTGAAAGACAAGTATATGGAACTTTTGATTGTTGTACTTACAGAAGATATGGGAAATCAAGATGTATCAGCCATTATGTGACATATGAACAGCTTACATTAGCAGTCATAAGAAGTATAAATAAATTAATTAGTATTGCAAATAAAGGTGAAGAGAAATTAAACAACCATATACTGAAGTATAATTCGCTCTCTCTGGACATAACAACTTTGAAGAACTGCACAAACGAAAGGGAACAAAGAATCAATGAAATAGATATTTTTATAAAGAAATTATATGAGAATTACATATTTGGCAAGATTAAAGAAGATAAATTCTATCTTCTTGATAAATCTTACGACGACGAAAGAAAATCAATAATAAATGAGATAAAAGATATTCAGACCCAAATAACTGAAATTAGCAAGTATGAAGAAAAAGCAAAATCATTTATACGAATGATATCAAAGTTCGATCAAGTAAATAACCTTAACCAGGATATCATAGATAAATTAATTGAAAAAATGGTAGTTACAGAAGATAAAGACAACGAGAATATTAGAATAGTAGATATTTATTATAGTTTTGTAGGCAGATTATAGTGGTTACTCATGGATACATTACTCCAGTCTTGAATATATGAGTATAGAAAAGGACAAATCTTATATTTGTTTTTGTTTTATAACCAAAAAACTTGTAATATTCGCATTTATTTTGTATAATATGCTTGAGGTGAAGGATATGATAAATCGTCCAATATATATGAATACTTTAATTAGTTCTATTGGCAATAATATGGTCAAACTATTAGTAGGTGTTAGAAGAAGTGGTAAATCAACTTTATTGAAACTATTGAAAGAACACTTGTTGAAAAATGGGGTTAGCAAGAGTCAAATAATTGAAATCAATTTTGAAATGATTGAATTTGATTCTTTAAAAGACATGAAAAATTTACATCAATATATATCGGATCGCATAGATTTGAGCAATAAAAATTATCTATTTATAGATGAAGTACAAGAGATTCCTGAATGGGCTAGAACAATCAATTCAATACGAGTTACATTTGATATAGATATCTATGTCACTGGTTCAAATGCAAGAGTATTTACAGGAGAACATCTTACTTATCTGGCTGGTAGATATTTGTCAATCGACGTGTATCCTTTAAGTTTTAGTGAAATTGCGACATTTCTTGTAAAGGAAGAAACCATAAATGTTTATAACAACTTTCTAGATAGTAGTTTTCCAGGAGTCGTACTAGAATCAAAAGATGAAATCAAAAATATAATGAAACAGGACCTGTTCGACACTATTTTTCAAAGAGATATGATACTTAAGGGTAAGATCAGAAATGAAAGTGTGTTCTTCAAGGTAGTTCGATATGTTCTTGAGCATATTGGATCAATGGTTTCAGTAAACAAGATACGAGACACCTTGGTTTCCGATGGAATCAAAATATCATATGAAGCAGTCGATAATTATATAAATCTTATGGTTAAATCATATTTTCTTTATCCATGCTTGAGATATGATATTAAAGGAAAAGAAATATTAAAGACTAATAACAAATATTACGTTGTAGATTTTGGTATCAGACAAAAAATTGTACCGAATATAGAGTCAAACACTGGAAGAATTCTAGAGAACTTTGTTTATCTCGAACTAATCAAACATGGATACAATGTCTTTATAGGAAAAGTCGGAAGGGATTTCGAAATAGATTTCCTAGCTTTAAAAGCAGACAGAAAAATCTTTATACAAGTATCTGAAACTATTCTTGATCCAAAGACCCGAGAAAGGGAAATGAAACCGTTTACAATGATTAATGAGTTAGGTGAACGTTATATTGTATCCTTAGATAAACAGATATATGCTTCTGAATTCTTCAAACACCTATATTTGCCTGAATTTATTAAAATCTTATAAATTTATATATAGAAGCATATTGTGCAAACAATCCAGTAATGTATGTTGATCCAAGTGGAGAATTTCTTGTATTATCATGTATCTTAATAGGAGCCATTATAGGAAGTGTAATTGCATATAATGCTGCCAAGAATAATGGTGCAGAAGGTTGGGAGCTTATTGGTTGGGTTACTCTTGGAGCATTAGGAGGTGGAGCATTAGGATATTTGGCTGCCCCAGTTATCGCTAGTTTTCTAGGTTCTACATTCTCACTTACAATACCAACTGGCTTTGGATTAACAGGATATGGATCTGCGACACTTATGACATCAACAATAACAATTACTGGTGCACAAATAGCAACGGCAGGTGGATTGTCTACAATTGCTGGAGCAATGTATTTTGCAAAAAAGGATATTAGAGATGTGAATCGAGCAGCAAATCAAGTCGGAGTTGATAGAGATCTTTTTGGAGATTATATTCACGATGCAAAAGATCATCTAGGAATGAAACCAAATGAAAACTTCACTTGGAAACAACTAGTTGATCTCGCAAAGGAACTTTTGAAATCATTAAGAAAGTAGGCAAGTAATATGGATTTGAAAGGTAGTATAGTATTTAATATATCAAATGAAAAATTGGATTTTGTAGAAATTGAAAACAACTTGCATATAAAACCCACAAGGATTATGGAAAAGGATCAATTTATCAATGACTATAAAGAATGTAAAGTATCTAGTGACAGATGGTCTTATAAGATTAAAATAGAGGATTCAGTTGATTTATGTAATGATTTATTAAAATTTCTAGAAATCTTTAGTCCACACTTAAATTATATAAAAAAATTGAGTTTGGAAAATGAAAATGTTTCTATAGACTTTTATATTAGTTCATTGTATGGTCAGATGGGTTTTACTTTGAATAAAAAAATTATTAAGAAATTATTGGTTTTTGAATTGCCACTAAACTTCCATATCTTATCTTTTGGGGATGTGAAAGAGTAAAATAACCAATAAATATTTATTCATATTGTGCAAACACTCCAGTAATGTACATAGATCCTAGCGGAGAATTTGCATTGCCTTTACCATTAGAACAATATATAATAGCAGCATTATTGGTTTTGTTTGTTGTCTCTTCTGTATTATTGGAAATTGAGGAAGCTACAAAAACCAATCATACTGAAAGAAATAAGAATAACTATTATGTCTATACTCTCACCGATGCAGAAGGTGTCTTCTATGTTGGAATAACAAATGACCCAAATAGAAGATTAAAAGAGCATAAAGCAACTTTTGGTCCTGATATTCTTATGCAATCCACCGGGCCTATGAATTTAGCTCAAGCACGCATTAGAGAAATTGGATTAATTGCTGCTTATGGGACAAAAGATCTCTATAAATTAGGTAAATTTTTAGTTGGAGGAAATAAGATTATTGGTAATCAGATTTATAGTATTTCTAATCGACGATATCCTACATCTATCATAATTCACGCATGCGAAAGTGAGGTACTTTTATGGATGGAAAAATTAGGCAGCCCAAGGTGAAAAAAGAATATTATTTTGAGGATTTTCTCATACAAGAAATCTATTTGGATTACAAACAAAATATTATTGACAAAATGTCCAATGTGGAAGCCACAGAGCAAACACTTGAAGACTATAGTGAAATTTTTGATGAGAATACACCACAATCAAGATTAGCTATGATTGCATTAGCCTATTATCAGTGGAGTATAGGTAGATTACTTCCTATCATCAAAGAGAAAGCTCGATTCGCATATCGAGATTTTATGAATCATGTTGATGAATATTATGAAATTGATATTACAGAAAATTTTGTAAATACGATATATAAACCCGATATTACACATCAAAAAGTTATTGATCAAGTGGAAACAATTATACACATTCTTGACACCGAAATGCCGAGAATAAAGCGTTTAATCTCATATAGAGAGTATGAAATTAAAGGTTTGGAAATCAATGGTATTTATGCGTATAAAATTCCTTGTGAAACCATTGAAGAAAATACAACTGAGACTTGTTATATGTATTTTTACTATTTAAAAGATGTCCTTCCACCAAGTAAAGATAAGTATATCTATATCTATAATATTTATTCTGTAGGAAGAGTTCTCGCATTAGATGAAGTTCAGAGTGTTGGATTTATACCAAGTGAGTTTCATTATAGACAGAATCTTAATCAGAAGAAACAAGTGTTTGAAGCAACAATGTCAAACGTGTTTCCAGGATTTGTCCTTCCTAAACATTATAAATGGCAATTTGTTTGGAATATGGGCACTTTCCAAGCAAACAAAGGAAACCAAAAATCCATTTATTTAGGTCAAGCTCAAAGGGTATTATTGCCTGTATATGAAACTGATAGAATGAAAGAACCACGAAACTCAGTAAGTCCTGCTGCTTTTGAAGGACTAGAGTCAAGTATTTCATCGAGAGCAAAAGGTTATAAAAATTGTGATATTCCACATTTTATTAACGGAAAAATATTAATTGATCCTGAAGTAGAAGTATATGAAGAGATCATTGTTAAAGAGATCCCGATTATATAAAGAACAAATAAAGTTATTATCTATAATTTCAGAGAGTGCTTCATTTTTGGGCAATTTTTACAAACAAGTAATTCTTTGAGTTTAGTTAGTTATATTTAGTAAGAAAATACGTTGTATATTGTTCTAACAATCCAGTGATGTACACAGATCCTAGCGGAGAATTTGTCATCACTCTTACAGCTATTTTAATAGCAATGGCAATAGGAGCAGGAGTTGGTGCAACTATTGGAGTGGCTACATCACTTTATAAAGATTCTAGAGATGAT